>NZ_JBFAPC010000011.1:0-59604 GCF_040675535.1 Patulibacter sp. NPDC049589
CCAGATCGAGGGCCGCTTCGCGGCCCTCGATCACTCAAACGCCGCGATCTCATGATCGGGGCCGCCGATTACCGGCACACCGGTGGATTCAGGCTCAGTCGCCGACGAGCGCCGGCAGGACCGTCCGGCCGTACGCCTTGATCGTGCCCATCGGGTCCGCGCTGCCGATCAGCTGGAGGCAGACGGCGTCGGCGCCGAGGTCCTCGATCTCCTTGATCCGCGCCACGTGCTCGTCGAGGTCGGCGGAGGCGATGAAGCCCTCGTGCGCGAACTCCTCGTCGGTCATCGTGCGGTCCGCCAGCTGCTGCATGTCGGCCTGGCCCGAGATGTCCGCGGTGTAGAGCTCCGGCAGCTGCGTCGGCTTCCACTTGCGGGCGCCGCGCAGCACCTCGTCCTGGGTCGCCGCCCAGGAGATGCCGCTCTGTAGGACGATCGTGCCGGGCTCCTTGCCCAGGTCGGAGCACGCGGCCCTGTAGGCGTCGATGACCGCCGGCGCCTGCTCGGGGTCGCCGAGGGTCCAGAGGCCGCTGCCGCGCTCGGCGGCGATCCTCGCGGCCTTCGGGCCGAAGGCGGAGACGATCATCCGCGGCGGGTTCTCCGGCAGCGTGAAGAGCTTGGCCTCCTTCAGCCGGAACCAGCCGCCGTCCATCGTCACGGTCTCGCCGGCCCACAGGCGGTTGATCGCCTCGAGGCCCGCATCGAAGCGCGCCTGCTGCTCCGCCACCGACGGCCAGTCGAGGCCCAGCGGTGACTCGTTGACCGACTCGCCCGAGCCGACGCCGAGGGTGATGCGGCCCGGATAGAGGCTGGCGAGCGCGGCGAAGGACTGCGCGATGACGCCCGGGTGGTAGTGGTGCTGCACCGGCGTGACGCCGGTGGCGAGCGGCAGCGTCGTGGCGGCGCCGATCGCGGAGAGGGTCACCCAGGCCTGCGAGCCCTGCCCGCCGGGGAACCACGGGCCGAAGTGGTCGGAGAGCCCGAGCGCGTCGAACCCCGCCTCCTCGGCGGCGACGGCCTGGGCCACCAGCTGCGGCGGCGTGAACTCCTCGGTGGATCCTGCGAACCAGTACTCGGTGGTCGACATGCGTGCTCCTCGGGCGGGACGGTCCGGGGTCGGTATGCGCGACCGCTACCCCTTCGGAACGTCCGGAACCGGTGGATGGTTGCGTGAGGAACCTCCGGGAGGTTGCGGGAAATCACAATGTGGGCGGGCGATCCCGCGACCGCGAGCCATCCGGGGCGGCGCTCCCGGGGTCCCTACGGCCGCGCGACGATCGCGTCCGGGCCGACGTCCGCCACGCTCGAGAGGCCGCACATCGCCAGCGACAGGTCGAGGTCGGCGAGCAGCGAGCGCACGACCTGCTCGACACCCTCCCGGCCCTCGAGCGCCAAGCCCCAGACCCACGGCCGCGCCACGAGCACGGCCCGAGCGCCGAGCGCCAGGGCCTTCAGCACGTCGGACCCGGTCCGCACCCCGGAGTCGACGAGGACGGGCACCGTCTCCGGCACCGCCGCGACGACCGCCGGCAGCTGGTCCAGCGCGCCGACCGAGCCGTCGACCTGCCGGCCGCCGTGGTTGGAGACGACGATCCCGTCGATCCCCAGCTCGACCGCGCGGCGGGCGTCGTCGGGGTGGATGATCCCCTTGACGAGCAGCGGCAGCGACGTCTCGGAGCGCAGCGCCGCGAGGTCGTCCCACGACATCTCGGGGTTCGGGAACGTCATCGCCCACATGCCGATCGCGGCCTGCGGGTCCTCCTCCGGCGTGCGCTCGAGCTTCGCGCGGAACGCCGGGTCCGACGTGTAGTTCGCGATGCCCTCGCCGAGCAGGAACGGCAGGTACGCGTTCTGCAGGTCCCGCGGCCGCCACGGCATCGTCAGCGTGTCGAGCGTGACGACGATCGCCTCGTTGCCGGCGGCCTCGGCGCGCGCGACCAGGCTGCGCCGGACCTCCGGGTCGTTGGGCGGGTAGAGCTGGAACCAGCGCGGCGCGTCCGGCGTCAGGGCGGCGATCTCCTCGATCGTCGACGACGCCGCGTTGCTGAGGACGTGGGTCACGCCGGTGGCGTTCGCGGCCCGGGCGACCGCGCCCTCGCCGTCGGGGTGGACGATCGACAGCACGCCGACGGGGCCGAGCAGGATCGGCGCGTTGAGCTTCGTGCCCAGGACGATCGTCGAGAGGTCGCGCGTGCCGACCTCGCCGAGCATCCGCGGCACGAGCCGGACCCGGTCGAACGCCTCGCGGTTGGCGTCCATCGTGCGCTCGTCGCCGGCGCCGCCGGCGACGTAGCCGTACTCGGCGGGGGACAGCTCCTGCTCGGCCCGCGCGCGCATCCCCTCGTAGGTCGTGGGCAGGAGCGGCTTCTCGCCGCCGAGGCCCTTCCCGTAGATCTCGAACTGGTAGACGCTCGGCGGGAGGTCGGGCTGCTCGGTCGACATGGCGCCAGCGTAGCCCGGCGGCGGTCCACGGTCGCGGCCGTCGTGGCCCGGGCCGCGAGCGGCGCCGACGTCCGTCCGCCCGGTGGTGATCGGCCGCGCGACCCGTCAGGGTTCGGGGCCCGCCGCGACGCCGCATCCGACCGCCGCCCGCGTCCGTTTCACCCTCCATGGAGGCACCCGCCCGATGACCCGCTCGACGCCGCGTCGCTACGCCGCCCTCGACCTGCTGCTGGAGAAGGGCCTGCTGCCCGACCCGGTGCTGCGGATCGGGACGCGCTTCGGCACCGCCAAGCGCCTGCGGCGGGAGGAGCGCGACGGGGTCGAGGCCCAGGACCGCCGGCTCGCCGAGCTCGTGCAGCGGATGTCGACCGGCAACGTCGCCGAGCTGCCGGAGAAGGCCAACGAGCAGCACTACGAGCTGCCTGCCGCCTTCCTCGGCCTGTTCCTCGGGTCACGCCGCAAGTACAGCGGCTGCCTGTGGTCCGACGGGGTCACGACGCTCGACGAGGCCGAGGAGGCGATGCTCGACCTCACGGTCACCCGCGCCGGCATCGAGGACGGCATGGACGTCCTGGACCTCGGCTGCGGCTGGGGCTCGGTGTCGCTCTACGTCGCCCAGCGGTTCCCGCACTGCACCGTCACGTCCGTGTCGAACTCGCGTCCGCAGCGCGAGTACATCGAGGCGAGGGCCCGGGAGCTCGGGGTCGCCGACCGCGTCCACGTGCAGACGACCGACGTCAACGTCCTCGAGCTCCCGCAGAACGCGTTCGACCGGGTGGTCTCGGTCGAGATGTTCGAGCACCTGCGCAACTGGAAGGAGCTGCTGCGGCGGATCTCCGGCTGGCTGCGCCCCGACGGCCGGCTCTTCGTGCACGTCTTCTCGCACCGCCGCCTCGCGTACCGCTTCACGGACTCCTGGGCGTCGGAGCGGTTCTTCACCGAGGGCACGATGCCGTCGCACGACCTGCTCGAGCGCTTCCAGGACGACCTGGCGCTGACGGAGCGCTGGGCGGTCTCCGGCACCCACTACGCGCGCACGCTGCAGGAGTGGCTCCAGCGCCTGGACTCCAACCGCGACGCGGCGCTGGCGCTGCTGGAGCCCGAGCGCGGTCGCCGCGGCGCGCGCCGGCTCTTCGGCACGTGGCGGCTGTTCCTGCTCTCGACCGACGAGGTCTGGGGCCACCAGCACGGCAACGAGTGGATCGTCTCCCACTACCTGCTGGCGCCGCGGGCGGCGCAGTCCGGCTGGTCGGCCGAGGACGACGCCGCGCGGGCGGCGGACGCGGTCGAGACGGCGGACGAGTCGGCGTCGGCGCCCAGCGGGGACTGACCCGGGCGCGCGGCCGGCCTCGCGCGGCCACGACCGGGGGCCGCTGCTGGCGGACGCCCGGCCGCGACGGGCGGGCCTTGCGGATCCGGGCGGCCCGCGGGGCCCGGGCCCCCCGGCCCCCGCCGCGGAGCGAGCCGGCCCCCCCCCCCCCCGCCGGGGCCCCCCCCCCCCCCCCCCCCCCGGCGCCCGCCCCCCCCCCCCCGGCGGCCGGCGCCCCCCGCCTACCCGGCGCCCGCCTACCCGACCCCCGCCTACCCCGCGACCGCCTCCGCCGCCTGCGCCGCCAGCAGCGCCTCGACCTGGGTCGCGCAGCCGCCGCAGCCCCCCGACGCGCCGGTCGCGTCCTTGACCGCGCCGAGGGTCGCGCAGCCGTCGCCGATCGCGCCGCGGATGGTGCCCGCCGTGACCTGGTTGCAGGAGCAGACGAGCTGGGTGTCCGGGACCGCGCGCGGGGCGCCTCCGGATCCGACCAGGGCGTCGAGCAGGTCGTCGGGGACGAGCTCTCCGCCGACGCCGACCGGGCCGCCCGCGGTCAGCCCGGTCAGCTCCGCGGCGAGGGACAGGTCGCCGAGCAGGACCGCGCCCTCGAGTCGGCCGTCGCGCAGCGCGAGGCGCCGGTAGTTGCCGCGCCGCGTGTCGACGGAGATGACCTCGTCGACGTCGTCGTCGTCCGTGTTCGCCCACGGGTGGCCGCACGCGAAGAGGTCGATGCCGACGACCTTCAGCGTCGTCGCCAGCGGGCTGCCCTGGTAGCCCGCCGGGACCCCCGCGATCGTCGCGCCGGCCGTCCGCGCCTGGGCCGCGATCGGCGGCCAGAGGCCGTAGACGATGCCGCGGTGCTGGGCGCACTCGCCGACCGCCCAGACGTTCGGGGCGCTCGTGCGCAGCTCGTCGTCGACGACGATCGCGTGGTCGCAGGCGATGCCCGAGCGCTTCGCCACGCGGATCTCCGGCCGGATGCCGGTGGCGACGACGACGAGGTCCGACGCGAGCTCGTCGCCGTCGGCGAAGCGCACGCCCGTGACGTGCTTGCCGCCGACGATCCGGTCGGTCTGCTGCTCGAACAGGAGCTGGATCCCGAGCTCGCGGATCCGGCGCTCCAGCAGGCGCGCGGCGCCGCGGTCCAGCTGGCGCTCCATCAGGCGGTTGCCGCGGTGGACGATCGTGACGGACGCGCCGTGCTCGGCCAGGCCGGCCGCGGCCTCGAGGCCCAGCAGCCCGCCGCCGATGACGGTCGCCATCGCGCCGCGGCGGACCATCCGGTTCAGCCGCCCGGCGTCCGCGCGGGTGCGGAACGGGACGACGCCCGGCAGGTCGAGCCCGAGGATCGGCGGCGTCGCGGGCTGCGAGCCGGTGCAGATGACCGCGCGGTCGTACGGGATCCGCTCGCCGCTCTCGAGCTCGACCTCCATCGCCCCGGTGTCCAGCCGCTTGACCCATGTGGACAGCCGCAGGTCGATGTCGTGCGCGGCGTACCACTCCTGCGGGCGCAGGGCGACGTCCTCGCGCGGGTCGGGCGTGATCAGGTGCGAGATCCGCACGCGGTCGTACGGGGCGTCCGCCTCGCCGCAGAGGATGGTGACCTCCCAGTGCGCGGACGGGCGGTGCGCGAAGGCGGCCTCGATCACGGCGATCGACGCCATGCCGCCGCCGACGATCACGAGGCGCTCGCGGCGCCGGCCCGGCCGCTCGCGGCGCCCGGCGGATCCGGCCGGGGGGTCGTTCCGGGGCGGGGCGCCCTGGTCGTCCGGTCGGTCGCCGCCGTCCGCGGGGCCGGTTCGCTCGCGGTCGGCGGGACGCTCGCGCGTCGGCAGCGCGGCCACCAGCGCCTCGACGCGCACGGCCATCGCCTTGAGCTCCGGCTGGCGCGACACGGGGTCGGTCGCGTCGTGGCTGAGCGCGTTGAGCTGGCCGTCGCCGGCCGGAGCATGCAGGAGCCCCCAGTGGAACGGGGCGAACGCGACGCCCGGCCGGATCGCCCCGCCGCGCAGCGCGCCGCCGGAGCGCACGGCGTCGCTCGGGTCCTCGGCCGGGATCCGCGCCCGGACGATGGCCTCCCCGCGGCGCGAGACCAGGCGCACGCGCTCGCCGTCGGTCACGCCGGCGCGGCGGGCGTCGTCGGGGTGCAGCTCGACGAACGGCTCGGGGTCGGCCGCCAGCAGCTGCGGCGACTTGCCCGTCCGCGTCATCGTGTGCCACTGGCCGCCGACGCGTCCGGTGGTGAGGATCAGCGGATGGTCGTCGTCCGTGGCCTCGAACACGGGCCCCTCGTCCAGCCGGCCCAGGCGCGCGCGGCCCGACGGGGTCGGGAAGACGTGGTCGGGGTAGAGCCGCGGGCTGTGGTGCGCGCGGTCGGGTCTGCTCGGGGCTCGGTCGCCGGACGGCGAGCGCGGGTCGGCGCGCGAGGCGTCCGCAGCCGCGGTCTGCCCAGCGTCCACCGCGTCGCCCAGCGAACCATCCGCCGCGACGGTCGCAGCATCGTCCCCGGCGAGCACCGGGTCCCGGAGCCGCTCGGCCCGCTCGGCGTCCTCGGCGGTGAACGGCCAGCGGACGCTGCCGTCTCGGCCCAGGCGGCCGTGGGTCAGGCCGGTCTGGTCGCAGACACGGCCCGCGGTCAGGCCGACGAACTCGGCGTGGACGGCGGCGGCGTCGGGCCAGGAGAACTGCTCCTCCCAGCCCATCGCGGCCGCGAGCCGCGCCAGGATCTGCCAGTCGGGCAGCGCCTCGCCGGGCGGATCGATCGCCTTGCGCATCAGCGTCACTCGCCGCTCGGATCCCGTGGTCGTCCCGGACTTCTCCAGCCACTGCGCGGCGGGCAGGACGAGGTCGGCGACGGCGGTGGTCTCCGTCGGGTGGTAGGCGTCCTGGACGACCACGAGGTCGGCGCGGCGGAGCGCCTCGAAGACCTTCGCGCTGTCGGGCAACGAGACCGCGGGATTCGTGGCCATGATCCAGACGGCCTTCACCGTCCCGGCGTGCAGGGCGTCGATCAGGTCGGTCGCGACGAGCCCGGGGCGCTCGCTGATCCCGGCGGCGGTCGGGGGGAGCCGCCAGTACGTGTTGACGGTCTCGCGGTCCTCGGCGGACGCCGCGTTGCGGTAGCCCGGCAGGAACGTCGACAGGCCGCCGACCTCGCGGCCGCCCATCGCGTTGGGCTGGCCGGTCAGGGACAGCGGGCCGGCGCCGGGGCGACCGACGTGGCCGGTCGTCAGGCAGAGCGCGTGCAGCGCGCGGTTCTTGTCCGTGCCCACGACCGACTGGTTCGCGCCCATCGTCCAGCAGGTCATCGCGGCACCGGCGGTCGCGAAGCGGCGGGCGGCGTCCTCGATCAGCGCGGCGGGGACGCCGGAGACCTCGGCCGCGCGCTCCACCGGCCACTCGCCGACCTGGGCGCGCAGGTCCTCCCAGCCCTCGGTGTGGTCGGCCAGGAACGCCTCGTCGGTCAGGCCGTCGCGTTCGATCACGTGCAGCATCCCGAGCAGCAGCGGCACGTCGCCACCGGGACGGACGGGCAGGTGCAGGTCGGCCTGCTCGGCGGTCTGCGTGCGACGCGGGTCGACGACGATGACCTGGCACGGCCCACGACCGTCGCGCTCGGGGCGCTGCTGGGCGTCACGGATCCGGCTCCACACGATCGGGTGGCAGGCCACGGCGTTGGATCCGAGCAGCAGGATGCAGTCGGCCTCGTCGATGTCGTCGTAGCTGGGGAGCGGCCCGTCGGACCCGAACGTCGCCTTGTAGCCGGCGACGGCCGAGCTCATGCACAGCCGGGAGTTCGAGTCGACGGTGTTCGTGCCGATGAAGCCCTTGGCGAGCTTGTTGACGACGTAGTAGTCCTCGGTCATCAGCTGCCCGGAGACGTAGAACGCGACGGCCTCGGGGCCGTGCTCGTCGATGATCGCCCGCAGGCGCTCCGCCGCCCAGCCGAGGCCCTCGTCCCACGTGACGTCGCGCCACGGGCCGTCGGCGACCTCGCGCCGGCGCGGCGTCGTGGCGCGGTCGCGGGAGTGGGCGGCCCCGGGCATCGCCAGGGGCTTCGCGCACGTGCGACCGCGGTTGACGGGGTGCTCCTCGTCGCCCTCGACGCGGACCAGCCGTCCGCGCTCGACGGTCGCCTTCAGCCCGCAGCCGGTCCCGCAGTACGGGCAAGCCGTGCGGACGGTGCGCTGCGCCGTCACGCGGCCGCCGTCGACGAGGATCGCGGCGACGGGTCTTCGGACGCGGACCGTGGCGTCGGGGTCCCGGCGGTCGACGACGGTCGCCGGGGCGGTCCTCCGGCCGCCGACGCAGACGGGGACGATGCGGGGCGCCGCGTCGCGACGAACGGGTTCGCGTCGCCGGTGGGTGAGGCCGCGATCGCCGCGCCGATCGCGCCGGCGGTCACGCGCGGGGCGGGCGCGGGCGCCGCTCCGGCACCGGCGGCGATCCGGACCCACAGCCGGCCGCCGGCGACGACGACGTCGTGGATCGGGACGACGGTGTCGTCGCCCTTGACCTCGCCGGTCGTCAGGTCCAGGCGCCAGTTGTGCAGCGGGCAGGTGACGCAGCCGTCGGCGACGAGGCCGTCCGAGAGCGGGCCGCCCTTGTGCGGGCACGCGGCGTCCGTGGCGGCGAAGCCCGTCGGCAGGCGGAAGACGGCGACGCGCCGGCCGTCGACGGTGGCGCTGCGGCCCTCGAGCATCGGGACGTCCGCGGACGAGCCGACGTCCGTGAAGCCGCCGGCGCGCAGGGCCTCGAGGTCGGCGGGGCTGGTGGTCCCCGCCTCGGCGACGGGGGAACGGGCGATCGTCACGTCACGCATCGGGAGTCTCCTGGCGGGTCGGGGTGGTGGGGCGCAGCGCGCCGGCGGCGCGGCCGCCCTCGACGCGGTGCACGACGAGCGGGCGCTCCACGGAGCCGCCACCGCCGTCGTCCGGACCGTCGACGGCGGCGCCCGGGGGCGGGCCGATCGGCGTGGCGGCCGTGTCGAGCTCCTCGAACTGCTTCGGCACGGCCGGGGCGCGGCGCTCGCGCCACGGGTCGGGGTCGCTCGCCGCCTTGGCGATCCTGAAGCGCTCGTACAGCTCGGCCGGCTCGCCGTGCTCCTCGTCGAGCACGGCGGTCTGGATCGTCTCGAGGCCGACGCGCTCGACGAACGGCATCGTGCGCTCGAGGTACTCCGCGTGCTCCCGGTAGTACTGGAGGAAGATGCACGCGGTCTTCAGCGTCTCGTCCTTGCCCTCGATCGTGGCGAGCAGCTCGCCCTTCTTGATCGTACCGGCGCCGCCGCCGCCGACGTAGATCTCCCAGCCGCCCTCGATCGCGACGATGCCGATGTCCTTGATCAGCGACTCGGCGCAGTTGCGCGGGCAGCCGGACACCGCGAGCTTGACCTTGTGGGGCGTGTAGAGGCCCTCGATCATCTGCTCCAGCTCGATCCCGGCGTTCATGGAGTCGCCGAGGCCGAAGCGGCAGAAGCCGGTGCCGACGCACGTCTTGACCGTGCGGACGGACTTGGCGTAGGCGTGGCCGGAGGGCATGTCGAGCGCCTCCCAGACCGCGGGGAGGTCCTCCTTCTTGATGCCCAGCAGGTCGATCCGCTGGCCGCCGGTGACCTTCACCAGGGGGACCTCGAACTGCTCGGCGACGTCGGCGATCCGGCGCAGCTCGGAGGGGGTGGTGACACCGCCGCGCATGCGCGGGACGACGGAGAACGTGCCGTCGTTCTGGATGTTCCCGTGGACGCGGTCGTTGATGAAGCGGGCGTGGCGCTCCTCGCGGTGCTGGTTCTGGTTGACCTCGGAGACGAGGTAGGCCAGGCCCGGCTTGCAGGAGCCGCAGTCGCGGCCGGCGCCGCACGCGGCGGAGAGCTCGGAGACCGACTCGCAGCCCTGCTCGCGGGCGACCGCGGCGAGGTCGTCGCGCGTCTGCTTGCGACACGGGCAGAGGTAGGTGGCCTCGTCGACCTTGCCGCCGCGGACGACCTTGAGGATCTCCGACACGACCGGCTTGCACGAGCCGCAGCCGGCGCCGGCGCGCGTGGTGGAGACGACCTCTTGGGTGGACCCGAGGTCGTTCTCGACGATCGCCTTGACGATGTCGCCCTTGCAGACGCCGTTGCAGTTGCAGACCTGCGCGGTGTCGGGCAGGTCGGCGGGGGAGGCCTGCGACGCCTCGGCCAGCAGGGCGAGCGGGTCCTCGACCTCGATGGCGTTCTTGACGCCGTCGAGCAGCAGCTCGTGGCCGCGGGTGTCGCCCATCAGGATCGCGCCCGCGAGCCGGCCGTCGCGGACGACGAGCTTGCGGTAGATCCCGGCCTCGCGGTCGTGGACGGCGGCGGACGTCGCGTGCCCGACGGTCGGCGGCGAGCCGGGCGGCGGAGCGCCGGACGCGTCGGCGTCGCCGATCGACACGAGGTCGACGCCCATGACCTTGAGCTTCGCCGACAGGATCGAGCCCTCGTAGGCGCGCGTGGCGCCCTCGGACGGCAGCTCGGCGTCCATCGTCTCGCCCGCCGCGGCGAGCGCGACGATCGTCTCGGCGGCGACCAGCGCCTGCTCGTGGATCGGCGCCACGATGCCGTAGACCATGCCGCGGTGCTGGGCGCACTCGCCGACGGAGAGGACCCGCGGGTGCGAGGTCAGCATCCGGTCGTCGACGACGATGCCGCGCTCGACGGCCAGGCCCGACGCCTTCGCCAGGTCGGTCCGGGAGCGGATGCCGATCGCGACGACGACGAGGCCGCAGTCGAGCTGCTCGCCGTCCTGGAAGCGCAGGCCGCGGGCGCGGTCGGGCCCCAGGATCGACCGGGTCTGGCGCTCGAGCAGGACGGTGACGCCGAGCTCCTTCAGCGCGGGCTCGAGGAGCTCGGCGGCCGGGTCGTCCAGCTGCCGTTCCATCAGGCGGTCCATCAGGTGCACGACGGTGACCGACGCGCCCTGCGACGCGACGCCGTAGGCGGCCTCGAGGCCGAGCAGCCCGCCGCCGATCACCGCGACCTCGACCCCGTCGGCCGCGGCCTTGCGGATCGTCTGGCAGTCCTCGGGCCCGCGGAACGGGATGACGCCGGGCAGCTCGATGCCCGGCAGCGGTGGCATCAGCGGCTCGGACCCGGTGCAGAGGACCGTCCGGCGGAACGTGATCGACGCGCCCGACGCGAGGGTCGCGAGGCCGGCGTCGGCGTCCAGGGTGGCGACGCGGTCGCCCACGTGGACGGCGACGCGCTGGTCCTCGTACCACTCGTCCGGCCGCAGCTGCAGGGCCTCGGGATCCTTGCCGTCGACCAGCAGGTGGGAGAGCGACACGCGGTCGAACGGGAGCCGCGGCTCCTCGCAGACCATCGCGATCGTCGTCGCGGCGTCGCGTTCGCGGACGGCTTCGCAGACCGCCTGGCCGGCGATGCCGCCGCCGATCACCAGGAGGTCCGTGTGGGTGTGCTGGGGAGTGGTCATCGAAGGTCTCGTGATCGTGAGGGAAGGGACGGTGGGGACGGTCGGACGGGGCCGCGGACGACGTGGGCGCGCCGCCCGGGGGAGGGGCGGCGGCGCCCGGGGTCGGGCGGGAGCGGGGGCCGCGGTGGCCGCCCGGCGTGGGTCAGACCGACGCCTCCGCCACGCTGGGGACCGGCCCCGTGGCCGAGGACCGGCGCAGGTAGAACGCCCAGGTCATGAGCGCCATGACGACGTAGGCGCCGAGGAAGACCCAGAGCGCGCCGACGGACCAGTCGGCGTTCGCGGCGGCGACCTGGACCTTCTCGGCCGGCGTGTCCGCCGCCTTGACCGCGGCGGTGACGCCGAGGCTGGCCTGGCGGAAGGCGAGCTGGATGAAGAAGCCGCCGAGCGCGCCGATCGCGCCGGCGATGCCGATGACCGCCGCGGCCTGGCGCTTGAAGTCGAGCTTCGTGGCGGCGTCCTCGCCCTCGCGGCGGCCGAGCGCCGAGAAGATCGCGGGGATCATCCGGTACGTCGAGCCGTTGCCGGCGCCGGCGAGCAGGAAGATCACGCAGTAGGCGCCGAAGAAGAGGCCGAAGCTGCGGTCGTTGACGCCGACGATCGCCAGCAGCGTGAAGAGCGCCATCCCGACGAAGCAGGCGAGGGTGACCTTCGCGCCGCCGACGCGGTCCGACAGCCAGCCGCCGATCGGGCGGGCGATCGACCCGATCAGCGCGCCGATGAAGCCGAGCCCGGCGAGGTACGTCGCGATGAACGTGTGGTTGGCGAGGAACTCCGGGAACGTGTTCTTGATGACGAGCGGCAGCGCGAAGCTGTAGCCGATGAACGAGCCGAAGGTGCCGATGTAGAGCACCGACATGATCCAGGCGTGCGGCTGCTTGGCGGCCTTGACGTACGACGCCTTGTCGGCCTTCGCCTGCGACAGCGAGTCCATGTAGAGGTACGCGCCGAGCGAGGCGATGACGATGAACGGGATCCAGATCAGGCCGGCGTAGGCGAGGTGGACCTCGTGGGGCATCGCCTTCACGGCCGCGGCGGGGACGCCGACGATGATGATCAGCGGCACGACGAGCTGGGCGACGGCGACGCCGAGGTTGCCGCCGGCGGCGTTCAGGCCGAGCGCCGCGCCCTTGTGCTTCTCGGGGTAGAAGTACGAGATGTTGGCCATCGAGGAGGAGAAGTTGCCTCCGCCGACGCCGGCCGTCGCGGCGCAGAGCATCAGCACCCAGAGCTGGGTGTCGTGGGACTGGTCGGCGAGCCAGCCGCTCGGGACGACGATCGCCAGGAGCAGCGCCGGGACGAACAGGAGCGACGCGCTGACCACGGTCCAGGCCCGTCCGCCGAAGCGCGGGACCGCGAAGGTGTAGGGGATCCGCAGGAACGACCCGACGAGGTTCGGCAGCGCGGTCAGCCAGAACAGCTCGGAGAGGCTGAGCGTGATGCCGACGTTGACGAGGTTGATCGCGATGACGCCCCAGATGACCCAGAGCGAGAAGCCGATGTGCTCGGCGAAGATCGAGAACGCGAGGTTCTTCTTGGCGATCTTCTTGCCGGTCGACTCCCAGAACGCCTCGTCGTCGGGGTTCCAGTCGTCGATCCAGCGGCCCCGGCGCGACGAGCCGGATGGCGTCTGCGAGGGACCGGAGGGCGGCAGCGAGGTGCGCGGAGGTTCGGTGGTGACGGCCATGACGAGGGTTCTACGGAGCCTCCGTGACCGCACCGTGCCCGTTGCATGACGGAAGGCGCACGGTCGTGTTGCTGCTCTGTTTCAGGACCTGTGACGGTCGTCACCGAGGCCGTGATCACGGTGCACGGAGGGTGGTCCCGTCGCGTGATGTCCGCGGCGGACGGGCGCCGCCTTCGACGCCCGGCGGCGCCGGACGGTGCCCACGGCGCGCGGCGCCCGGAACGCCGAGAGGGGACGGCGAACCGTCCCCTCCATAGCCAATGTATAGCGCACACGAAGGCCTCATGAGGCCGTGATCCGTGTCCCATACTCGTCCGTCGCAGGGGCTCGGATGCGGACATCGGAGGAGCGGGATGGGGACGACGGAGCACGACGTGGTGATCGCCGGGGGAGGCCCGACGGGGCTGGTGCTGGCGGCCGAGCTGGCGCTGGCGGGGACCGACGTGGCGGTCGTCGAGCGCCGGACCGGCCACGAGCCGGTCGGGTCGCGGGCGAAGGGCTTCAACGCACGGACGATCGAGCTGCTCGACCAGCGCGGGGTCGCCGGACGGTTCCTCGCCGAGGCCCACACGCACGCGGTCGTGCCGTTCGGCACGGCCCGGCTGGACCTCGGCGATCTGCCGTCGCGCCACCCGTACGTCGTCGGGATCCCGCAGGAGCGGGTCGAGCGGCTGCTGGGCGCCTGGGCCGCCGACCTGTCGGTCCCGGTGCTCCGCGGGATCGAGGTGACGGACTTCGCGCAGGATGCGACCGGGGTGGACGTGCGGCTGTCGGACGGCCGGATGCTGCGGGCCGGCTGGCTGGTGGGCTGCGACGGCGGGCGGAGCCTGGTCCGGAAGGAGGCCGGCATCGCCTTCCCGGGCCGGGACGCGACGCGCAGCACGCTGATCGCGGAGGGGGTCGCCATGGCCGAGGAGCCGCCGGTGGGCCTGCGCCACGACGCCGCCGGTGTCCACGGGATCGTCCCGGCGGGGGACGGCACGTTCTCGGTCGTCGTCACGGAGCGGGCCGTCGGTCCGGGGACGGAGCCCACGCCCGAGGACCTCCGGTCCGCGCTGGCGGCCGCGTTCGGCACCGACTTCGGCGCCGGTGGCCCGGCGTGGATCTCGCGGTTCACCGACGCGACGCGGCAGGCCGCGGCGTCCCGGGCGGGCCGGGTCCTGATCGCCGGCGACGCGGCGCACGTGCACTACCCGGTGGGCGGGCAGGGCCTCGGCCTCGGCGTGCAGGACGCCGTGAACCTCGGGTGGAAGCTGGCCGCCGTCGCCGCCGGGCACGCCCCCGAGGGCCTGCTCGACACCTACGACGCCGAGCGTCGTCCGGCGGTCGCGCGGGTGCTCCGCCACACGATGGCGATGGGGACGATGCAGCGCCGCGACGGGCACATGGACGCGCTGGTCGAGACGGTCTCGGAGCTCGCCGCGCTCCCGGACGCGCGACGGTTGCTGACCGGACTCGCCTCCGGCCTCGACGTCCGTTACGACCTCGGCGAGGGCCATCCGCTGCTCGGGCGACGCATGCCCGACCTCGACCTGGAGACCGCGGACGGCCCGGTCCGCGCCTTCGCGCTGCTGCACGACGCCCGACCGGTGCTGCTGCACCTCGGGGTGCCGGGCCGCCTCGGGGTCGCCGGGTGGTCGGACCGCGTCCGGCTGGTCGATGCGCGTCACGACGGCGCGTGGGAGCTCCCCGTGCTCGGCGCCGTCGCGGCGCCGGACGCCGTCCTGATCCGGCCGGACGGCCACGTCGCCTGGGTCGGGGACGGCCCGGCGGCCGGACTCGAGGACGCGCTGGCGCGGTGGTTCGGGCCGCCGGCCGGAGAGTGAGCGCGGCGGACCACCGCGTCGAACGTCGTCGGCCTGCGGGGTCCGGGGCCGCTCAGACCGTCAGCGCGTCCAGCGTCGCCGCGGCGCGCCCGTCCGCGATCGCCGCCCGCGACGCGGCGACGCCGGCGAGCACCGTCGGCGCGACGCCGCAGGCGTGCAGGCGCAGGCCGGCGCTGAGCGTCACGGTCGACGCGACGATGCGGTCGGCGGAACCGTCGACCACGGCGCGCGTCATCGCGGCCGCGGCCTCGGCGCCGGGCGCCGGCGCCAGGTTGTCGCCGACGGACTCGGGCAGGTCCATCTTCTCGCCGTTCAGATGGGCCGACGGGCGGCCCGGCCGCATGATGTCCGAGCCCTCGGGGCCGCGGACGGCGTAGGAGCGCTCGGCGCCCAGCAGGTCCAGCGCCCCGCACAGGCGGGCCGCGTACTGGCTGTGCGCGTAGCCGACGATGAAGCGCTTCGCGCCGAACCAGTCGACGAGCTTCTCCGCCGAGTGGATCGGGCTGCGCAGGCCGACCTCGTCGCGGATCGTCGCCACGCTCTGCCAGCCGGCGAGCAGCTCGGCGACGTGGACGACGGTGACGCCGGTGCGCTCGAGCATCGCCTCGCTCTCGGGGCCCGTCGGCCGCGCGGGCCCGCCGAGGACGCCGAGGACGTCGGCGGGCGTGACGCCGTACTTCGGGCCGAGCGTCGTGCCGCAGTGGATCACGACCCCGGCGCCTGCGGCCGCCGCGACGACGCCGGCGGCGAGCGACAGCGACGGGGCGTCGACGCACCCGTCGTAGCCGCCCGCGCACGCGACGAGCGTCCGGTCGGTGCGGGCCGTGAGCGGGGTCGCGCGCTCGCGCAGCGCGTCGGCCATCCCGGCGAGCTCCTCGGGGTTCTCGCCCTTGATGCGCATGGCGGTCAGGAACGCTGCGCTCTGCACGTCCGTCGCCTCGCCGGCCAGGATCATCCGCGTGGCGTCGTGGGCCTCCTCGCGGGTCAGCGGGCGGCGGCCGCGCTCGCCCGTGCCGACGGTCTTGATGTAGGCGCGGAAGCCGGTGTAGATCGACCGTCGCGGGATGCTCCTGACCGTCATGGGCTGCACTCCAGGATCTCGAATCGGTACCCGACCGACCGGATGGTCTTCAGGCGTTGTGCATGCTCGACGCCGAGCTTCGCCCGCACCCGGCGGACGTGGACGTCGACCGTCCGCGCCCCGCCGTAGTAGTCGTAGCCCCAGACGCTGGTGAGCAGCGCCTCGCGCGAGAACACGCGGTTGGGGTGCGTCGCGAGGAAGCGCAGCAGCTCGTACTCGGTGTAGGTGAAGTCGACCGGGGTCGCGTCGATCGTCACCTGGTAGGTGGCGAGGTCGATCTCGAGCGTGCCGGCGCGGACGACGTCGTCGGCGCTGATGCCGTTGACCTGCTTGCGGGCCCGGGCGATCCGCATCCGGAACTCCGCGGGCAGGAACGGCGTGACGAGCAGCTCGTCGACGCCGATCAGGGCGCCCGCGTCGTCGAGCTGCTCGGGCCCGAGCGACAGCACGATCGGGACGTCCTGCAGGTCGGGCGCCGCGCGCAGCGACGCGACGGACGCGACGTTGCCCAGGACGATCGCGATGTCCGGGGTGCCGCGGCCGGGGGACGCGCCCTGGTCGACGTCGATCGAGCCGTTCGCGTGCGCGCGCAGCGGCCGGAAGCCGAGCTCCGCCACGGCGCGGGCGGTCTCCGAGACGACGCCCTCGTCGTCCCCGATGATCCAGGCGTCGCTCACAGCCGCCTGAGGAGGGTCGTGCGCTCGTACTCGGTGACGGTCGCCCGCTCGGCCTCGAGCTCGCCGCGCTTGTTGCGCAGGACGGCGTCGACGAGCCGGTCGCCGAGGAGGTCGCGGACGAGCTCGGAGCCGTCGAGCGCGTCGGCGGCCTCGTTGAGCGTGGCGGGCAGCGGCGGCGCGGTCGGCGGGTCCTCGTCCGGCACCGGTGCCTGGTAGGCGGCCTCGACGCCGCGCAGGCCAGCGCCGATCACGGCGGCGAGCGCGAGGTACGGGTTGCAGCCGGGGTCCGGGGAGCGCAGCTCGATCCGGGCGGCGTCGGCGAGCTCCGGACGGTTGCTGGGCACGCGGACCAGCGACGAGCGGCCGTGCAGCGTCCACGTCGTGGCCTCGGGCGCCTCGAAGCCCGGGGCCAGGCGCTTGTAGGAGTTCGACCACTGGTTCGTCAGCGCGGTGAACTCGCGGGCGTGGGCGAGCACCCCGGCGAGGAAGGCGCTGCCCAGCGGCGACAGCGGCCGCAGCGGGTCGGGGTCGAAGAACGCGTTCTCGCCGTCCTCGAACAGCGACAGGTGCAGGTGCAGGCCGGACCCGAACGCGCCGGTCAGCGGCTTGGGCATGAACGACGCGAGCGCCCCGTGCTCGGCGGCGACCTGCTTGGCGGCGGCGCGCAGCGTGACGATCGCGTCGGCCATCGACAGCGCGTCGGTGTGGACGAGGTCGATCTCGTGCTGGGACGGCGCCGCCTCGTGGTGCGACGCCTTGACGGGGATCCCCATGCCCTCGAGGTGCTCGATCGTGCGGCGGCGGACCGGCGAGCCGGAGTCCTGGGCCTGGAAGTCGAAGTACGAGCCGTCGTCGGTCGGGCGGCCCTCCTGGTCGAAGAGGAAGAACTCGACCTCGGCGCCGACCTGCAGCTCGTAGCCGAGCTCCGCCGCCTGGGCGAGGACGCGGTCCAGCGCGGCGCGCGAGTCCCCGGCGGACGGGGAGCCGTCGGGCTTCTGGATGTTGCAGAAGACCCGGGCGACCCGCTCGTCCGGCGTCCAGGGCAGCACCTGGAAGGTCGACGGGTCCGGCACCGCGATGACGTCGCGCTCCAGGCCGCGGAACGTGCCGTCCAGGGCTGAGCCGTCGATCCCGACGCCGCGCTCCAGCGCGCCCTCGAGCTCGGAGATCGGGATCGCGACCGCCTTCAGGAGCCCGAGGACGTCCACGAACCACAGCCGCACGAAGCGCACGTCCCGGCGCTTGGCGGTGCGCAGGGCGAACTCTGCCTCGGGGGTCGCGTCGACGTCGTGCACCACGGATGACCCTGACATCGGGCGTCGGCCCGGCGTTTCGACAGCCGTCCAGGCTGCCGGGCGGGTGTTGTCCCCCGGGTGTTGGACGACGGGACGGGTGCGGTTGGCCCGTTGGACAAGCGCCGGGGCATGGCCGGTCCGTCCACAGCTCGGCCCGCGGCCCGCGGGGCGGTGTGGAACGTCCGTCCTGGGGATGCCCGACGTCGCCCGCGGGTGTACGGTGGCGCTCATGCGCCGCGTGTCGCTCCGCCGATCCTTCCTCGTCCTCGTCGCCCTCGCGGCGCTGCTCGGCCCGCCCGCCGCGGCGTCCGCCAGCGACGCCGGGCTGAAGGCGCTGGTCACCGCGCAGCGGGCCGCCGAGAAGCGCTTCGAGGCGCAGCTGGACACCGCCGCCGGCCGGCTGGGCTCGCCGTCGTCGGTGAAGGTGTACCGGTCGCGGGTGGTGCGCTTCTACGGCGAAACCGCGAAGGTCTTCGCCCGCGTCAGCGCGAGCTACGACCGCTACCGCAAGAAGTTCGCGGGCGAGGCGTTCCAGACGCCCGAGGCCCAGCGCGGCCGCTCGCTGATGGTCAGCGGGCTCCGCGACGGCTCGAAGGCTCTGACGCAGCAGCGCAAGGTCGTGTTGCAGGCCGTCCGCAAGACGCGCAAGGCCCGCACCGCCAAGGCGATCGTCCGGATCGCCGGGACCCTGGACGGCGGCGGCGCGACGAAGAAGCTCTCCGATCGCGGCGACGACCGGCTCAAGCGCGGCCGCTCCCTGATCACCAAGGCGCCGGCGCCCGACGCGCCGGTGGCCCCGACGCCGACCCCCGCCCCGGCGCCCACGCCCACGCCGACCCCCGCCCCGGCGCCCGCGCCCGACGCCGGCGGCCTCGGCGCCCTCCTGAGCGGCCTGCTCGGGCTGCTCGGCCTCGGCGGCTGAGTCTCGGTCCACGGGGCCGTACGGGTGGACGGCCCCTGCCCGCCGCGCGGGAACGGGGCGGGGCGCGTCCCGTTCGGGAGACCGCGCCCGGGACACGCCGGGCCGCGGCCGGGTACCGTCGGTCCATGCGCCGTCCACCCCGGGTCCTCGCCCTCGTGCTCGTCGTGCTGGGCGGGCTGCTCGGCACGTCGGCCCCGGCGTCCGCCAGCGACGACGGGCTGCGCGCCCTCGTCACGACCACGGCGCTGACCCGCGAGAAGGTCGAGCGCGAGATCGGCGCCGTCCGCCCGCCCGCCAAGGTCACGCTGCGGTCGTACCTCTCGTACCTCGACCGCGTGGCCCGCGTGCACGCCAAGGTCGGCCGCACCGCCGCCGGGCTGCTGCGCGACTTCGGCGCCGAGCCGGCCGATACGCCCCAGGCGGGCGCGGGCCGCGAGCTCGTGCTGTCCGGGCTGGACGACCTCTCCAAGGCCGCGGACCGCTACGCCGCGGCCGCGCGCCGGGCGGCCAAGCGCCTGCGCCGCGCGCACACGACCGCCGCGGTGCGCCGCGCCGCCGACGCGTTCGAGCGCGACGGCAGCGCCTTTCGCAAGCTGGCCAACCGCGGCATCGACCGCGCCGGCCGGGGCGGCGCGATGATCGCCTCGGCGCCGACCATGCGGTGATCCGCGAGGCGGTCGCGGCGGCGTCGGCCCTCGCGGTCGCGCTCGTCGGCGCTGCGCCGGCCATGGGCGATGCCGGGACGGGCCGCAGCCCTACGGCGACGGGCCCGGCCCGCGCCGAAACGGGCCCTCCGAGGTCCCCGACCGCCGCCCGTCCTCTGGTCGTCGCGCCCGCCGCCACGCCTCGCGCGGCCGCGTCCTCCGGCCCGGCGCTCACGGTCCCGGCGGCCGAGCTCGCCGTCTCCCTGAACTGCCGGGGCGACCTCGCTGCCGCGAGCCGCCCGCCGGTCCTGCTCGCCCCGGACTACGCCACGTCGGAGCAGTCCTACGGCTGGAACCTCGCCCGGCAGCTGCCCGCCGTCGGCGTGCCGGTCTGCACGCTGGACCTCGAGCACCCCGGCACCGAGGACCTGCAGGACGAGGCCGAGCACGTCGTCCACGCGGTGCGCGAGATGCGCGCCCGCAGCGGCCGGCCGGTCGTCCTCGTCGGGCACGCCTTCATCGCGCTGGCGGAGCGCTGGGCGGTGACGTTCTGGCCGGACGTGGCCGCGTCGGTCAGCGACGTCGTCGGCATCGCCGCGCCGGACCAGGGCACCGAGCTGACGGCCGGCCTGTGCTCCGGCGGCCGAGCCTGCCCGCCGTCCGCGTGGCAGGCGACGCCCGGGTCCGCGTTCCTGCGCCGGATCAACCGCGACCCGCTGCCGACGGGCGAGGGCGGCCTGGCGTTCACGACGATCTCCAGCCGGTTCGACGAGCTCGTCTCCCCGCAGCCGCGCGCCTCGACCCTGCCGGGCGCGCGGAACATCGCGCTCCAGGACGTCTGTCCGAACCGGCCTTCGGACCACTTCGCGATCCTCGGAGACGCGATCACCTACCGGCTGCTGCTCGACGCGATCGACCACCCCGGTCCCGCCGACCCGTCCCGCCTGCCGGCGGGCGCGTGCGGCGAGGCCTTCCTGCCGGGGCTGCTGGGGGACGTCGTCAACCTGAAGGTCCCGATCGCCCTGGCCGGGTTCCTCACGAGCTTCCCGGCCGCGGTCGGGTCCCGCGGCGTCGCGGCCGAGCCGCCGCTGCGCGCCTACGCCCGCACGCCCGCGGTCTACGGCCACGAGAGCGACGGCGCGGGGATCACGGCGCCGCCCCGGCCTGGTGTCCGGGTGCTGACGCGGCGAGTCCGGGTCGGGGCGTCGGGGACGTTCGCGCTCCGGGTCCGCTGCACGACGACGGAGCCGGCCTGCGCCCTGCGGACGACCGTGCGCGCTCCCGTTCGGGTGCGGCTGCCGGGCGGCCGGAGCGTCCGGGTCCGCTCGCCGCGCCCGGTGCCGCGGACGGTCGCGGCCCCCGGTGCCGCCACGACCGTGCGGCTCCGCGCCCCGCTGTCGCTGCGCCGGGCGGTGCGGTCCGGGGGACGGATCGTCGTGCGCGTGACCGCCCGCGCCCGCGCCGGGACGGCCCCGGCGACGACGCGGCGGGCGACGGTGCGGCTGGTGGGCTGACGCCGGTGACCGGCCCGCCGCAGGCGGCGGGGTCGCAGGGAGCACCTCCGCTGCCTACACCGGTCGCCCTGGTGGCGGTGGATGGCGGGGCGCATGTGCCCATGCAATGCTTGGGCACGATGCCGCTCGTCGCCTCGTCCGCACATCCTCGTCCACGCCGATCGTCGCGTCCGCGGGGCACTCGCTCGCTGGCGCTGTTGGCGCTCGTTCCTGCGCTCGCCGGGCTGACGGCCTGCGGGTCCGACGACGATGGCGCGAAGGACGCCGAACGGCCCACCCTCACGGTGCAAGCGGCCGCGTCGCTGACCGGCGCGCTCACCGCCTGCACGAAGGACTACGCGCCCGCGAAGGTGCGGCTGTCGTTCGCCGGGTCCGACGAGCTGGCCGCCCAGATCCGGCAGGGGGCAGGAGGCGATCTCTTCGCCGCGGCCAACGCGACCCTGCCCCAGCAGCTGGCGGCGGAGGGCAAGGTCGGCCGGCCCGAGGCCTTCGCGGGCAACGAGCTCGTCCTCGCCGTGCCGGCGAAGGGCGCGAAGGTCGCGGACCTCGACGCGCTCGCGTCCGACGAAGGTGCTCGCCTGGCCGTCGGTGCCCCGTCCGTGCCCGTGGGCAGCTACACCCGCAAGGCGCTCGGTCGGCTGCCGGAGAAGCAACGCTCTGCGATCCTGGCGCGGGTGCGGACGGAGGAACCCGACGTCAAGAGCGTGCTCGCCAAGCTCCAGCAGGGCGTGGTCGACGCGGCCTTCGTCTACCGGACCGACGTGCAGGCGACCAAGGGCGCCGTCCGGGCCGTCGCGCTGCCGGCGGCGATCCAGCCGAAGGTCTCTTACGAGGCTGCCGTCGTGACGGGCTCCAAGCACGCCGACGCGGCCCGCGCGCTGCTCGCCGACCTGCGCACCGGGGCCTGCGGCCAGGCCCTGCGCTCCGCCGGCTTTCTCGCCCCCGGCGCCGCGGGCTGAGGTGCGCGGCCGGCGCCCGACGCCGTTCGGCGTCCTGGCGTCCGCCGCCCTCGTCGGCGTCGTCCTGGCGCTCGCGCTCCCGCTCGTCGCGATCCTCACCGACACGGCGCCGGCCCGGCTCTGGGCGAGCCTGCGCTCCGACGCGTCGCTGACGGCGCTCGGCCTGAGCTTCCTCGGCTCGGGCATCGCCGTCCTGGTGGTGGTCGTCGTCGGCACTCCGGCGGCGTACGTGCTCGCGACGACGCGCTTCCCCGGACGGACCCTGCTCGGGGCGTTGCTCGAGCTGCCGCTGGTGCTGCCCCCCGCCGTCGCGGGGATCGGTCTGCTGGCGGCCTTCGGGCCGCAGGGGGTCGTCGGCGGGGCGCTCGACGACGCCGGTGTTCGCCTGCCGCTCACGTTTGCAGCGGTCGTGGTCGCCCTCGTCTTCGTGGCCGGACCCTTCCACCTGCGCCAGGCCCAGAGCGCGTTCGGCGCCCTCGACCCGGCGGTCCTCGACGCCGCGAGGCTGTCGGGCGCGGGGGAGGGCGCGGTGTTCCTGCGGGTCGCCGTGCCGCTCGCCGCGCCGGGGCTCGGGGCGGGCGCCACGCTCACCTTCGCGCGGGCGATCGGCGAGTTCGGCGCGACCCTCATGTTCGCCGGCTCCCTCGCCGGGGTGACGCGGACGGCCTCGCTGGAGGTCTACACGCGTTTCGCGACCGATTTCCCGGGTGCGCTGGCGCTGTCCGCGGTCCTCGTCGTGATCTCGGCGCTGCTCCTGCTGCTCGCACGGTTCCTGACGGCGCGGGGCGAGGTGGACGCCCGTGCTTGACGCCCACCTGCGGGTGAGGCGCGGAGACCGGCTGTTCGCCGCGGACCTGCGCGTGGGCGCCGGCGAGATCGTGCTCGTCGTCGGCCCGTCCGGGTCGGGGAAGACGTCGGTCCTGCGGTCACTCGCCGGGCTCCTGCGCCCCGAGGAGGGCACGATCCGGTGTGGCGACGAGGAGTGGTTCGCCCGCAACGGGCGGGTGGACGTCCGGCCGCGGGACCGGGCCGTGGGGTTCGTCGCCCAGGAACTCGCGCTGTTCCCGCACCTCAGCGCCTGGCGCACGGTCGCGTTCGCGATCGGGGGCGAAGGGGGCCGCGCCGAGCGTCGCGCCGAGGCGCTGGACTGGCTTGCACGCCTGGGGCTCGCCGACCACGCCGACGCACGCCCGGGGGAGCTCTCCGGCGGTCAGCGCCAGCGGGTGGCGCTCGCCCGCGCCCTGGCCCGTCGCTCGTCGGCGCTGCTGCTCGACGAGCCGTTCTCCGCGCTCGACGCCGAGGCGCACGCCGCCGCGGCACGGGTGGTCCGCGACGTCGTGTCGGAGCGGCGGATCCCGGCCGTCGTCGTGTCCCATGACGCCGGCGACGCGGTGCGGCTCGCCGCGCGCGTGTCGGCGATGGCGGACGGCCGGCTCGGGGCGGTGGAACCCGCACCGTCGTGAGACCGGGACCTCCGCACGACCTGAGCGCCCGGCCTCCTCACGGGTCGACGAGCTGCAGCGTCCCGTCGCTCCGGGACGCCACCGCCAGCCGGCCCGACCCGGTGTCGACGCCGATCGAGAACGGGTCGCGCAACGGCCTGACCCGCTTCGTGATCCGCGGCCGCTGCCCGGTCAGGTCGAACGGGCGCATCGGTGGTCCTACGGCGCCCGGAGAGGGTCGACGCCTACCCCGCCCGCGGCTCGATCTTCAGCAGGTCGCCGCCCTCGTGGTCGACCTGGAGCGTCGTGTGCTCGATCCCGAAGCGCTCGTGGATCAGGTGCTCGAGCGACCGCCGGGTGCCGTGGCAGTCGGCGTCGCGGCCCACGAGGACGTGGGCGGAGAGCATCGGGAAGCCCGACGTCAGCTCCCACACGTGGAGGTCGTGGATCTCGACCACGCCGCGTTCGGCCGCCAGCGACCGGCCGATCTCGTCCGGGTCCACGCCGCGCGGGGCGGCCTCGAGGAAGACCCGACCCGACGCCCGCACGAGGCCCAGGCCGGACCGCAGCATCAGCGCGGCGATGATCAGCGACACGATCGGGTCGGCCCGCTCGAAGCCGGTGGCCATGATCACGCCGGCCGCCACGGCGGTGCCGATGAACGCGTACAGGTCCGTCAGCACGTGCTGGAACGAGCCCTCGACGTTGAGGCTGCGGCGGTCGGCCTGCGCGAGCACCCACGTCGCCGCGAGGTTCACGACGATGCCGGCCAGCGCGACGACCAGGATCAGCCCGCCCTCGACCTCCGGCGGGTCGAAGAGCCGGCGCACGCCTTCGATGGCGATGATCACCGCGAGGATCAGGAGCGTGACCCCGTTGGCCTGCGCGGAGAGGATCTCGACGCGCTTGAGGCCGAACGTCATCGCGCCCTTCGCCGGCCGACGCGCGAGCTTCGCGGCGACGAGCGACAGCGCGATCGCGGCCGCGTCGGTGAGCATGTGCGCCGCGTCGGAGAGCAACGCGAGCGACCCGGAGATCAGGCCGACGACGACCTCGACGGCCATGAAGCCGAGGATCAGCGCCAGGGCCGTCGCGAGCTTCGGGACGTTCGCGTCGGCCGAGACCCCGTGGACGTGGCCGTGCCCGCCGCCGCCGTGGTCGTGCCCCGCGTGGTCGCCCGCCGCGCCGTGGTCGTGCCCGGCGTGGTCGTCCGGGCCGTCACCCGGCACGTGGTCGTGGCCCGCGTGGGTGTCCGCGGCGCTCACGTCCGGTCGCTCCCTGGGTCGCTCATGCGGCAAGCGTGGCACCGACGCGCGCGAGAAGCGATCCCAGCTTCCGGCTCACGCCCGTAGGTGGACGCGCTCGCCCTCGGGGCCGAACAGCCCGAGCAGCTCGACCGGCTCGTCGACGACGCCGATCCAGTGCGGCGTCCGGGTGCTGAACTCCGCGGCCTCGCCGGGGGAGAGCACGAACTCCTCCTCGCCGAGCACCAGGCGCAGCCGCCCGGACAGCACGTAGAGCCAGTCGTAGCCCTCGTGCTCGCGCGGCATCGGCTCGCGCCGGTCGCTCGGCAGCCGGATCTTGAACGCGTGGTGGCCGGACCCGGACGGGTGGTGGTTCAGGGGCCAGAACGTCATGCCGTCGCGGGTGCGCGGGACGGCCTGCACCCGCGGGTCCTGGGCGGCGGGCGACTCGAGGAGGTCGTCGACGGTCACGCCCAGGGCGCGGGCGAGGACCGGCAGGTGGTCGAGCGTCAGGCGGCGGGCGCCGGACTCCAGGCGGCTCAGGCTCGACGGGTCCATCCCGGCGCGCCTGGCGGCCTCGGCGAGCGTCAGCCCGCGCTCCGTCCGCAGGGCCCGCAGCCGCGCCCGGACCCGCGTCTGCACGTCGTCCGCGGCGGGCTCCGGGGACGACGCGGCGCGGGACGCGATCCCATCATCGGCCGGTTCTGCGGGGTGATGTGCCGACATGGCACGAAAGATTGCCAGATCGTCGGGCCGGCGCCACGATCGGGGCATGGATGACGAGACGACCCCCTGGCAGTGCGTGATCGTGGGCGGCGGCGCGGCGGGGCTGAGCACGGCCCTCGTGCTCGGCCGCGCCCGCCGCCGCGTGCTGCTGATCGACGCCGGGGAGCAGAGCAACCGGCCGGCCCACGGCATCGGCGGGCTGCTCGGCCACGACGGGCTGCCCCCGGCCGAGCTCTACGCGCGCGGTCGTGCCGAGCTGGCCGCCTACCCGACGGTGGAGGTCCGCGACGGCCGCGTCGTGAGCGGCGAGCGGACGGCCTCGTGCTTCGCGCTGACGCTCGACGACGGCCCCGTCGTCGCCGCGCCGTCCTCCTGAGGGGCTGGAGCGCCGACGTGGTCGTCCTGACCGACGGCCCGGCCGAGCTCACGGACGCGGAGCGCGAGACGCTCTGGCGCGCGGGGATCCCGGTCGACGAGCGGCCCGTGGAGCGCCCTCGCGCGCGCGAGGAGTGGTCGGCCGCGGCGGCCTGAGGCGGAGCTCGCCGGACGTCCGATGCTCCGCACGCCTGGGCGGGGCCTGTGCAACGCTGCGCCCTCATGAGCGACGACCTCTCCCTGGGCGACGCCGCGAAGGCCCTCGGCGTCAGCGCCGACACCCTGCGCCGCTGGGACGCCTCCGGCCGCATCGCCACCACCCGCGACGAGCGCAACCGCCGGCGGGTGCCGCGGGCCGAGATCACGCGCCTCAGCCCGTCGCCCGAGCGCCATCGCACCGGCGACGGGCTCTCCGCCCGCAACCGCTTCCCGGGGACGGTTCTGTCCGTCGAGGTCGACGGCGTGATGGCCGTCGTCGAGATCGAGGCCGGGCCCCACCGGATCACGTCGGTCGTCACGCGGGACGCCGTCGAGGAGCTCGGGCTCGTCCCCGGGATGCCCGCGACGGCCACCGTCAAGTCGACGTCGGTGATGGTCGAGCGCGGCGCGGAGGGGTGACGGGACCGTCCCGCCTCGTCGGCGACCCGCCGCCGCCGGCCGCCCTTCGGGCCCTCGCGGATCCGCTTCGGCGCCGCGCTGGTCCTGCCGAGGAAGACGTCCTGCGTCCCGCCCGCCTCGACGCCCTCGTCGACCCCGGCCAGCGCGATCCGGCCCTTCGGCGCGCACGACGTAGGTGGCGGCCTTCGCCACCCTGACGTCGACGTCGATCGCCATCGTCTGGTCCTTCGCGAAGGCCCCGAGCCGACACGGCACCACGTCGTGACGGTCGCCGCGCCGCGTCCTCTGCACGTCGACCGATGAGTTCCCGCGCCCTGCACCGTCCTGGGCCCATGAGCACCGAGACGCCGCGGGCCCACCACCAGCCCCGCATCGAGCGCCGGCCCGCGCAGCACTACGCGGCGATCACCGCGAGGGCGACGACGGAGGCCGAGTTCCGGGCCGCCGTGGACCGCGACATGCCGGCGGTCTTCCGCTGGGCGGAGGCGCACGGCCTGGCGCCCGCCGGCGCCCCGTTCATCCGCTACCTCGTCGTCGACGAGACCGCGGTCCCCGGGGACGGCCCGCCGCCCGCGACGTTCGAGAGCGCCGTCCCGCTCGCCGGCCCGGTCGACGGCGATGGCGTCGTCCACGCGGGGGAGCTGCCCGCCGGCCGCTGGCTCGTCGTCCTGCACCGCGGCGGCTACGCGGGGCTCGCGGGCGCCCACCGCGTCGTTCACGAGTGGGCGGAGGAGGAGCGGGAGACCGTCGCCAGGAGCCCCGCGCCCGACGGCACCGCGTTTCGCGGGTCCGTCGAGCACTTCCGGGTCGGCCCGTTCGAGGAGCACGATCCGTGGAAGTGGGAGACCGACGTGACGTACCTGCTCGTCGAGTGACCGACAGCCCGCCGCGGGTCCTTCGGCGTCCGCGCGGTCGCCCGGGCCGGGCCGATCGGCCCGGGAGGACGCCGCCGCTGTCGATCCGGCCAAGCCCGCGCCTCGCTCGCCGCCGCCGGGCGCCCGTACACTCGGTCGGGTGACCCCGGAGCCCACGGGTGCCGCGACCCCGGCCCTCGCCCCGCGTCCCCCCGTCGCCCCGCTGTCGGACGGCTTCGGCCGGGTGGTCACGGACCTGCGCGTGTCGGTCACCGACGTCTGCAACCTGCGCTGCACGTACTGCCTGCCGGAGTCGGGGATCTCGTGGCTGCCGAAGGACGAGCGCCTCGACGACGACGAGACGGTCCGCCTGGTCGAGGTCCTCGCCGGCCTGGGCGTCCGGACGGTGCGGATCACCGGCGGCGAGCCGCTCGCGCGCGCCCACCTGCCCGCACTGATCGAGCGGATCGCCGCGGTGGAGGGCATCGAGGAGATCTCGATGACGACCAACGGCGTGCGCCTGGCCCGCCACGCCGACGCGCTGGTCGCGGCCGGGGTGTCGCGGTTCAACGTGTCGATCGACTCGGTCGACCAGCGGCGCTTCGCGGAGCTGACCCGGCGCGACCGCCTGCCGGCCGTCCTCGAGGGCATCGCGGCGCTGGACCGCCACCGGTCCGTCCGGCCCGACGGCACACGGACCGGTGTCGAGGTGAAGCTCAACGCCGTCGCCCTGAAGGGCATCACGGAGCACGAGTGCGTCGACCTCGTCGCGTTCGCCCGGGCCCGCGGCCTGCAGCTGCGGTTCATCGAGGTGATGCCGCTGGACGCCTCGGGCGCCTGGACGGAGGACCACGTGCTGACCGGTGAGGAGGTCCGGGCGCTGATCCACGCGCGCTGGCCGGTCGACGCGCTGGAGCGCGCGCCGTCGTCGACCGCGCGGGTCTTCCGCTTCCGCGACGGCGGCGGCGAGGTCGGCTTCGTCTCGTCGGTGACGGAGTCCTTCTGCGCCGACTGCGACCGGCTGCGGCTGACCGCGGACGGCCAGCTGCGCACCTGCCTCTTCTCGCACGACGAGACGGACCTGCGCGGCGCGCTGCGCGACGGGGCGTCCGGCGACGAGCTGGTCGCGATGATCCGCCGCGCGGTGGCGGGCAAGCAGTGGGGCCACGAGATGCACAAGCCCGGCTTCCGCCCGCCGGATCGCCCGATGAGCGCCATCGGCGGATGAGCCCACCCCAGCACCTCACGCCGCTGGACGACGCGATCGCGCTCGCGCGCCGGCTCGGCGCCGGGCTCGACCTGCCGCCGGAGGACGTGGCGCTGCCCGACGCCGTCGGCCGGACCACCGCGGCGGATGTCGCGGCGATCCACGCCCTGCCGGGCTTCGCGAGCTCCGCGATGGACGGCTTCGCGGTCCGCGCCGCCGACCTGGCGGACGCGACGGCCGACGCCCCGGTGACGCTGCCCGTCGACGCCGAGTCCCGCGCGGGCGTGCCGGCGGACCGGGCGCTGAGCGCGGGCCGGGCGATCCGGATCGCGACCGGCGCCGTGATCCCGGACGGCGCGGACGCGATCGTCCCGTACGAGGACGTCGCCGAGTCCGACGCCGGCGCGGGCTTCTCCGCCGCCCCGCGCGCGGGCGCCTTCGTCCGTGCCGCCGGGACCGACCTCGCCGCCGGTGGCGCGATCGTCGAGGCCGGCACGCGGATCGAGCCGCACCACCTGGCGCCGCTGTCGGGCGCGGGCTTCACGCACGTCAGCGTCCGCCGGCGTCCGCGGGTGTCGGTCTTCCTGACCGGCGACGAGGTCGTCCGCGGCGCGGGCCCCGACGCCGAGCTGCCGCCCGGCGCGGTCCACGACGTCAACGGCGTCGTCGTCCCGGCCCTGGTGCGCTCGTGGGGCTGCGAGGTCGCCGAGGCCGTGGCGCTCCCCGACGACCGCGCCGCGACCGTCGCCGCGATCGCCGCCGCCACCGGCGACCTGGTCGTCGTCTGCGGCGGCATGTCGATGGGCCCCCACGACCACGTCCGACCCGCGCTGGAGGCGCTCGGCGCCCGCCAGGACCTCTTCCGGATCGCCCTGCAGCCGGGCAAGCCGACGTGGCTCGGGGCGCTGCCCGCCGGCCCCGACCGTCCCGCCGACGTCCCGGTGATCGGCCTGCCGGGCAACCCGGCGTCGGTCTTCGTCACCGCCGTCCTGCTCGTCCGCGCCGCGCTGGACGCCGCGCTGGGCCGCCCGCCGGCGTTGCCGCTCCGCGGGCGCCTGACCGCCCCGGCCGCCGCACTGCGCAATCGCACCGCCGCCCGCCGCGCCTGCGTCCAGGTCTACCCCGAGGGCACGCTGGCGGTCTCGGTCCTCGACGGACAGGCGTCGCACCTGCTCGGCTCGCTCGGCCGCGCCAACGCCCTGGCGATCGTGCCGGCCGGCGAGGACCAGCCCGCCGGTGCGGTCGTCGACGTCGTCCCGCTCGACGCCGCGGACGGCTGGGCGCACGCCTGGGGCTCCGTGCACGACCATCCGCGGCGATGAGTGACGCGACGACCGTGAGCGCCTCGACACACGACCGGAGCGGCGGCGCCGGGACGATCCGGGTCCGCGTGCGGCTGTTCGCGGGCCTGCGCGAGCACGCCGGCGTCGCACGCGCCGAGCTGGACCTCCCGGCCGGCGCCACGGCCGCGGACGCCGCGGCCGCGCTCTGGTCGTCCCTGGGCGTCGCGGCCCCGGGCGACGACGCGTCGATCGTCCTGGCGGTCGACCGCGAGTACGCCGACGGCACGACGGTGCTGCGTGACGACGTCGAGCTCGCGCTGATCCCGCCGGTCAGCGGCGGGGCGCCGGACGGCGGCGACGATGCCGGGACCGGCGCGGCGCCCGGCGACGTGGGCGGTGGTCACGGCACGGGAAGCCCCGGCGCGGCGTCCAGCGACGCCGCCGATCGCCCGCGCGCGGGACGTCCCGGCGACCCGACGCCCCCGGCCGTCCCCGCCGCCCCCGCGAGCGCCTACGCGACGGACCTGCCCCCGGGCGTCGTCCGCGCCGCGGCCACCGCCGCCCCGATCGATCAGTCGGCTCTCTACGCCCTGGTGGCGCGGCGCGAGGCCGGCGCGATCGTGACGTTCGCGGGGACCCCGCGCGACGTCCCGCAGCTGGACTACGAGGCGCACGAGCAGATGGCCGCCGAGCGGATCGCCACGATCCTCGGCGAGGTCGTCGCGAAGCACGGGGCCGTCTCCGCGGCCGCGGAGCACCGGGTCGGCGCGGTGCCGTGGCCCGAGGCGGCGGTCGTCGTCGCGGTCTCTGCCCCGCACCGCGGCGAGGCGTTCCTCGCGGCCCGCGAGGCCCTGGACCGCATCAAGGCCGAGGCGCCGATCTGGAAGCAGGAGGTCGACGGCGACGAGCGCACGTGGGTGGCGGGGACGCCCCCGCCGGTCGGGTCGCCCGTCGCCCCGGTCCCGCCGACGGGCGGCGCACCGGACGGCACCGGCGGCACTGCGGCGCCGGTCGGCTCCGCGACGCCCGCCGCCCCCGCGCCGGCCGGCGTCGGCGCGAGCGGCGATCCCGGCGAGCGCCACCCCGGCGGGGACCTGCCGCACCTGCGCCCCGACGGGTCGGCCACGATGGTCGACGTCGGCGGCAAGGAGATCACCGAGCGCCGCGCCGTCGCCGCCGCGCTGCTGACGACGACGCCGTCCACCGCCGCCCGGATCGCGGCCGGCGACCTGCCGAAGGGCGACGTCCTCGGCGTCGCCCGGATCGCGGGGATCACCGCCGCCAAGCGCGTCCCGGACCTCGTGCCGCTGGCCCACCCGCTGGCGCTGACGAAGGTCGACGTCTCCGCCGAGGTCGTGCCGGGGCTCGGCCAGGTCCGGATCCACGCCGAGGCCCGCACCGTCGGCAAGACCGGCGTCGAGATCGAGGCGATGACCGCCGCGCTGGTCGCCGCGATCAACGTCTACGACATGGTCAAGGGCGTGGAGCGCGGCATCGCGGTCGGCCCGGTCGCGCTGATCGCCAAGAGCGGCGGCCGGACGGGCGACTTCGCGGGCCCGGCCCCGTGGGACGCCCGCTTCCGGCCGGGCGACGGCACCGTCGGCGTCCCGGTCCAGGCCCTCACCGCGGCGACGCTCCTCACGCCGGTCCCGGCCCCGCCGGCGGCCGGCGCCGGGACGGCGGGGGACACCGTTCCGGTCGCGGTGGTCCCGCCGGCCCCCGGGACGCCCGTCACCCCGGCGACGCAGGCCGCGACCGCCGCCTCCCCGGCCCAGGCCGTCCCGGGCGCCCGCGACGCTCCCAAGCCGCTGGACCCGCCGATCCGCGTCGGCCTTCTCACGGTCTCCACGTCCCGAGCCGAGGGCCCGCCCGACGACCCGGGCAGCCTCGCGCTGCGCGACCTCGCCGCCGCGCTGCACGCCGACGTCGCCGTGGCCCACCGCGTCCCCGACGACCGCGCCGCGATCGCCGCGGCCATCGCGCGCTTCGCCGACGAGGACGGCTGCGACCTCGTCCTCACCGCCGGCGGCACCGGCTGCACGATCGACGACGTCACCCCCGAGGCGACGCTCGACGCCTGCGACCGGCAGGTTCCCGGCATCGCGGAGGCCCTGCGCCTCGAGTCCCGCGAGCACACGCACGCCTGGCCGCTCTCCCGCGGCGTCGCGGCGGCGCGGGGACGGACGCTCGTGGTCAACCTGCCGGGCTCGCCGAAGGCCGCCGCCGAGGCGGTCCCGGTGCTCGGCCCGGTCGTCGACCACGCGGTGCGGCTCCTGCGCCGCTGAGCCTGACCGCCCAGCGCGACGCCACAGGAGCGTCACCCCGGCTCGTCGCCCGAGGCGTGCTTGCGGGTCCAGAGCAGCAGCTGCTCGAACCCGTCGTTGCGGGCCGACCGGGTGGCGGTGGCCAGCAGTTCGTTAGGACTGCCCCAACCTGAGTGGAGAGGCCCTGCGCCAGTGGCTTGTCGACGGGCTCGTGCTCGAGGCGACCGCTTCCGCGGTCGCCTCTTCTCGGTTCTCAGTGGGTCTGAGGCAGGAACGCGGCGCCGGGTTCGATCTCCGGGCGATACTCGACGTTCGGCTTGGGGGTGCCGGGAGGGCATCCGCGTGCGTCGCTGCAGACGCGGAGATCGAGGTTGCTTGCGTCTCGGGTCTCTACCGTCGCGCCGTGGCTGTCGTATGCGGTCAGCTTGTCGGGGCGCCGCGTGGCGTCCGCCAGGAGCACAAAGCCGTCGTGGACGTTGTCGACAGTCGTCGGAGCGCCGGTGGTGTAGCTCAGCTCTACGCGGGTGACGATCTTGGCGGTGAGGCCCATGAACGCGCGGCGATTCTTGCTGTCGAGAGAGACCCCGTCCACGTCTCGCCCTCGAGCGAACGTACCCAAGCCGAGTGGCACGATCTTGTCGGCGTGGAAGCGCTCACGCCATTCGTCGATCGTCGAGCCGATCCCGGAGCCGCTGCCGAAGGCGATCGAAAGCTGATCGCCGTCGCGGACGACGTAGATGTTGGCGCCGTTCCTGCCAGCGATGAAGCGCTTGGTCCCCTCGGTCTTCGCCGTGATCCACTCGGGCGTTTCGTCGTCGGCGGTGACGGCCCGCCCGGGCTGCTCGCTGCCGTCTCCGGACACCCATTCGCTGAGCGTGCCGTACGCGTCGCTCACGGCGGCGCGGGTGGCCGGGACCACTGCGATGGTGCCGAAGAGCGTCGCGAGGATCGTCGTGGAGGTCACGAAGCGCGACGCAACGCGCCGGCGCGGAGCGGCCTGAGCGCGCGCGGCGGTGAGTGCGCGCTGGATCTCGTCCTCGGTGGGTTCCAGTGCGCGGGCGGGGCTCATCGCGTTGCGCACCGCCTGCGCCCAGGGGTCGGTCGGGTCGTGCGGGGTGACGGTCATCGGAGCGGCTCCAGGTCGAGGACGAGTTCGCGCAGGGCGGGCGAGCGACGCAGAGTGGCGCGCCCGCGGGAGAGGAGGGAATGCACGGTGCCAGTCCGGCACCCCATCGCCTCGGCGATCTCGTGGTCGGAGAGGTCATGGATGTAGCGCAGCGCGAGGGCGACACGTTGCCGATCGGGGAGTTGCGCAAACGCCTGGATCAGCGCCGCACGGGCCGCGATCGCGAGCTCTCGGTCTGTGCCGTTCTCCGGCAACCCCTCGAGCTCGAGCGCGAGCGCCAGAGGAACGGTCTGGCGATCCTTCTGCTTGCGTAGAACCCGCATCGTTCGGCGCACCGCGATGCGCTGCACCCACGAATCGAACGCGCCCGGGTCGCGAAGACTCTCGGCGGTCTTGTAGACGTCGATCGCGACCTCCTGCGCAATGTCGGCGGCTTCCTCGCGGCTGCCGAGGATTCCCGCGGCGGTGCGCAGGGCGATTGGCATCGCTCTGCGCACCGCGGCTTCTCGCTGGGCGTCGTTCATGTCGTCTAAGTGGCCGGCGGGACCGGAAAACCTTGCACCTCGAGTGCGAAGTCTCCACGACGGTCCCCGCCCGGAACAGTCGTGGGGCCGTCTGGCGACCCCACGAGATCCCGATGCGCCGTCAGGCGCGGCGGCTGGCTCACAGACCGACGCACCCCGACGGCGACCCCGCCCGCCGGAAGGCGTTTCAGGAAACCTCCCAGAGCTGATCCAAGCAGCGATCGCCCGCAACGGGAGCGGCCTCCCGGTGCGACTGATGTTCATGGACGAAGCCCGGTTCGGACGAATGAACCGCCCCGTGCGGTGCTGGGCACCACCCGGCGTCCGGCCGGTCGACGGCTGCCAAGTGATCCGGCAGTACACCGACGCCTACACCGCTGTCTCGCCCTCCGACGGCCAGACGTGCTCGCTGATCCTGCCGTCGATGGAGAAGCAGTGCTTCCAGGCATTCCTGGACACGCTTGCCGGCCGGTTCGAAGGCGACCTGGTGTGCCTGATCACCGACGGTGCGGGCTCGCACATCACCCACGAACTCGACGTTCCCGACAACGTCGAGCTGATCACGCTGCCGCCCTACAGCCCTGAACTGCACCCCGTCGAACAGATCTGGGCGCTCCTCCGAAAGCACTGGTTCGACAACCAGATCATGCGCTCGATGGACGCCGTCGAAACCGTCCTCACCAAGGCCCTGACCTGGCTGACCGACATCCCCGAACGCCTCAAAATCCTCACACGACGCGCGTGGGCCACAACACCCTCACCCTGAAAGCAAATGCGTATCAGACGTCGAGGTCGGCGGCGAGCCGCACGTACAGCAGGCCGTCGCGCACGAGCGCGTCGTGCATGCGGACCGGGGGGCCGCCGTCGGCGTCCGCCCCGCTCCAGGAGTCGATGCTCCAGCGGTGGTCGGGGCACGTCAGGTGCCCGTCGACGACCTCACCGTGGAACGGGTCGAGGTGGTCGTGATAGCAGCCGCGGTCGACCGCGACGAAGCGGTCGCCGACGTTGAAGATCGCGAGCTCGCGGCCGGCGACGATCGCGTGGCGTCCGCCGCGGGCGGGGACGTCGGCCGCGACGCCGACGAGGCGGAAGCCGTCGAGCAGGAGCGACGCGCCGGCTCCGGGGCAGAGACGGTGCTCGGCGGGGACGGGAACGCTCCGCGGAGCATCGGGGAGTGCGGCGAAGGACTTCTCGATCACTGGAGACCAGCGTACGGGGGCGACCGGGTCGGTTGGTTGGACCGGTGGCCCAAGCGGTGTCGGCGGCCTTGTCCCGTGCGCCGTCCGGCCGGACGGCCGGGGCAGGGCCGGGCGGGCGCCCCGCCGCTCGCGCGACGGACGGGACGGTCAGCCGGCCACCGGACCGGCCGACGCGGCGGCCAGGCCGACGACGAACAGGATCGGCAGGACGAGCGTCGCGGTCCCCAGGACGACGGCGGCGGTGGCGGTGCCGAGGCCCGGGGCACCCGGGAGCTCGCGCGCCCGCCGCCGGCCGCGGACCCCCAGCAGGATCGCGGGGACGGACAGCAGGACGGGGAGGACCACGAGGCTGGCGATCGCGAGCACGAGGGCCATCCCGGCCGTCCCGTTGGACGCGCCGACGCCCCCGGCGGGGACGGCGCCGGCGGGGACGGGCGCGTCGGGGACCCAGCCGGTCCCGGCGGGGACGGCGTGGCCCTCCGGGGACGACACGTCGCCCGACGGCGAGGCCGGGCGCAGGACGGGGTGGCCGCGATCGCGGTCCGGGGGCGGAGCGGTCCACGCGGGCGCCAGGCCGTCGTGCGCCGGCGGGGCGGCCGGCGGGTCGTGGACCGGTCGCAGGACGGGATGGCCGCGCTCGCGGTCCCCGGGCGGGGCGACGTGGAGGTCCGGCCGCTCCTCGGGCGGAGGGACGCGGAGGTCCGGCCGCTCCTCGGGCCGGCCGGGACGCGCGTCCGCGGGCGACGCGGGGGTCGACGGTCGCACCGGCGACGCGGATGGGCGGCCCCCGGGCCCCGCGGGCCGCGGCGGGCCCGTCCGCCGCTCGACCGGGCGGCCGAAGGCGTCGCGCTCCACCGGATCGCGACGCGCCACGGTGCGGCTCAGTTCACGGCGCCGGTGAAGGCGATGCTGAGCTCGTCGCCCTTCGCGCGCCCCTCGACGGACGTCACGGAGATCGACGGGTCCGAGAAGACCGTGATGGCGACGGGGATCGGCAGGTTCTCCGCCGCGACCTGGACGGCCCCGTCGACGGCGGCGACCGCGGCGCTCACCGTGGTCGACCCGAGCAGGGGCACGTCGACCGTCACCTGGAACCGGGGCTGGCCCTCGGCGCCGGCGGGCAGCGACTTGAGCGTGCCGCCGAGGGGGACGAGCTTCGTCAGCGACTTGATGGAGAGCTTCGCGGTGGCCTGCACGCGGCCGTCCTGGACGATCGCGTGGACGTCGCGCAGGGTCAGGCCCTGGACCTGGATCCGGCCGATGCGGGCGTCGGTCTTCCCGACCTTCTTCGAGTCCTTGAGCAGCTCGCCCAGCGGGGCCTCCTGGCTGCCCGCGACGGTCGGCGTGTCCACGACGACCTCGTCGGCCTTGCCCGTCAGCAGCTTCGGCCACGAGCCCTTGACCGACACCTTCGCGCTGTCGTCGCCGACGCGGTCGCGGACCTTGTCCTTCGCCGCGCTCCGGGCGACGCCGGGAAGCACCGCCACGGCGAGGATCAGGACGACGACGACCACCGCCGCCGCGCCGGTGGCGATCTTCGTCCTGCGCGTCACGACGGGCCGCTCCACATGCGGGCCATCGTACGCGTCACACATAAGAGCGTGCTTTGCTCACACAACGCGACCGAGTCCGTGACGATCCGGGCCCACATCGTCCCCGCTATCGGGTAGAACGAGCGCAGTCCCCGGGTCGTCGTCGCGATGGCCCACACCCGATACCGGAGCCGATCCGTGCCGACCTACGTGCTGCTCACCCGCCTGTCCCCTGACGGCGTGCAGACGATCAAGAACAACCCGCACCGCATCCGCGAGGTCAACAAGGAGGTCGAGGCCCTCGGCGGCACCGTCACCGCCCAGTGGGCCGTGCTCGGCCAGTACGACTTCGTGAACGTCGTCGAGGCCCCCGACGAGCAGACGATCGCCCGGATCTCGCTCGAGCTGTCCTCGCGCGGCACGGGCTCGTTCGAGACGCTGACCGCGATCCCGGTCGACGACTTCATCGCCGGCATCTAGGCGGGCGGCGCCAGGCGTCCGTGGACGCTTCGGATCTCGGCACGGGCGACACTCGGCAGTGCGGGTGCACAGCTCTCGCGTCGCCCGCACCGACCTCCTCGGTCCACGAACGCCTGGCATCCACCCGCACCGCCGGCCGGGTACCGCTCTCGCGTCGCCAGCACCGACCTCCTCGGTCCACGACGCCTGGCATCCACCCGCGGCAGTCACCCCGGCGCGTGAGGGTTCCGTGAGAGGCGGCTCTCACCGGCGTGACAGGGCGCAGATGTGCGTTACCGTCGTCGGTCCGGCGGGCGCCCGTCCGTCCGGGGACCAATACCTCATCTCCTGTGCCTCTCTCGCCCCGTGTCCGCCCTCGAACGCCCGCAGTGGCTCTCGCCGCGGCGGTGCTGGGTCTCGCGGTGCCGGCCGCCGCGTCCGCGGACTGGTCACCCGGGGTGGAGCTCGACACCGGGGTCGGCGTCACCGGCCTGACGGTCGATCCCTCCGGCTCCCGCATCGTGGGGGCCCGCGGCTCCGCCAAGAAGAGGGTCAACACGCGCCTCATGGGCGTCCAGGCCGACGGCTCCCCCGGGGCGCTGCGCACGCTCTCCGGCCTCATCCAGGACCCGGTCATGTACGACGGGACGGGCCTCGTCTGGGCGCGGCAGAAGCCGATGGGCACCGTCAAGCGCACGGTCCCGGACGGCAAGGGCGGCACCAAGAGCCTGACCCTCACGAACTACCGGCTCGGCGTCTCGGTCGGCAAGACGGCGTCGGCGGAGCTGGGCGTCCAGCGCTCGCACGGCACGGCCGTCCTGGACGAGCCCGCGCAGATCGCCGGGAACGCCAAGGGCAGCGTCGTGATGGCCTGGAGCGACGTCGGCGACGACGGCGTCGTGCGGGTCTACGCCAGCTGGCGCAAGGGCGACGCGAAGGCCAAGACCGTCCGCCTCGGCAAGCCGAAGAAGATCAGCACGTCGAAGTCCAGCCGCCTGCTCGCCGTCGCCGCGGGCGCCGGCGGCCGCGCGGTCATCGTCTATCAGGTGGGCGCGACCGACAAGACGCGCCGGCTCTACGTGCGTTCCCTCTCGATGGGCCGCGACGAGCTCGGCAAGCCGCAGACGCTGCGCCGCGGCGGTCCCGGGTTCCCCGCCGCCACCGCCTCCATCGGCGGCAAGGGCCGCGCGGTCGTCGCCTGGGGCGAGCAGGACGCCGCCACCGAGCGCACCAAGCCCTACGTCGTGCGCGCCACGACGCGCGACACCGACAAGGTCCGCTTCGCGGTCCCCAAGCCGATCGACAACGGCGGCACCGCGGTGCGCGCCCCCGGCGGCGCGCTCGTCTCCACGGTCGACGGCGCGGGCCGGCCCACGGTCGCCTGGAACCAACAGGTCGGCAGCGTCTCCGACGGCACCGCGCACGACATCCCGCGGGTCGCCGAGGGCGAGGCCACCGGCCCGCTCGGGACCCCGCGCGACATCGCCGCCGCCGGCCGCATCCACGCGATCACCTCCTCCGACAAGACCGGCGCCACCGGCCTGGTCCTCGTCCGCGAGCAGGAGCGCCCGATCGGCGGCTCCAACGGCGACCGCGGCGTCGCCGTCCAGGCGGCATTCCGGCCGGCCGGCGGGACCCTCGGCACGCCCGAGACGATCGACCAGTTCACCGACGAGCAGCTCCTGGACCGCAGCAACGCGTTCGGGTCCGCCGCGATCGGCGCGCTCCCCGACGGCCGCTTCACCGTCGCCTGGACCCGCGCGGTGATCGTCAAGGGCAAGCTCCGCGCGTCCGCGCTCTACAGCGACCGCACCGCGGCGCCGTAGCGGCGCGCCGGCGCGCCCGGCGCCGGTCGGCCGCGAGTCGGTGAACGCCGCTCCCCGCCGGGCGGCGCCGCCTCCGCGCCGGTAGCGTGCCGGGCATGCCGAAGGTTCTCGTCGTCGGTGCGGGAGGTCGCGAGCACGCGATCGTCCGCGCGCTCCTCCGCACCTCCGTGGAGGCCCTCGACGTCCACGCGGCGCCCGGCAACCCAGGGATCGCCGCGGACGCGCAGGTCCACGACGTCGCCGCCGACGACGTCCCCGGGCTCGTCGCGCTCGCGCAGGGGCTGGCCGCCGACCTCGTCGTCGTCGGGCCCGAGGTCCCCCTCGTCGCGGGCCTCGTCGACGCGCTGCGCGCCGAGCGGATCCCGGCGTTCGGGCCGACCGCGGCCGCCGCGCGGCTCGAGGGCAGCAAGGCGTTCGCGAAGGAGATCATGATCGCCGCGGGCGTCCCGACCGCCGGCTACGAGACCGTCACGACGGTCGACGCCGGGATGGCGGCCGTCGCCGGCTACCCGGTCGTCCTGAAGTACGACGGGCTCGCCGCCGGCAAGGGCGTCGTGATCGCCGAGGACGAGGAGACCGCCCGCGCGACCCTCGTCGACATGCTCGAGGACCAGCAGTTCGGCGACGCGGCCGTCGTCGTCGAGGAGTTCCTCGGCGGCGAGGAGGTCTCGCTGCTGGCGATCTGCGACGGCGAGCGCGCCGTCCCGCTCGCCCCGGCGCAGGACTACAAGCGGATCTTCGAGGGCGACCGCGGCCCGAACACCGGCGGGATGGGCAGCTACTCGCCCGTCGTCGGCGTCGGCCCCGAGCGCGTCGCCGAGATCTCGGCCGCCGTCCACCAGCCGGTCGTCGACGAGCTCGCCCGCCGCGGCATCCCGTTCACGGGCGTCCTCTACGCCGGCCTGATGGTCGACGCCGAGACCGGCACCGTCAAGGTCCTCGAGTACAACACCCGCTTCGGCGACCCCGAGACCCAGGCCGTCCTGCCGCGCCTGCAGAGCGACCTCTACGCGCTCGCCTCCGCCGCGGCCGGCGGCCCGGACGCGGAGCCCGGCGGCCTCGACGGCGTCGAGCTCGCGTGGGACCCGCGTTGGGCCGTCACGCTCGTGCTGGCGTCCCGCGGCTACCCCGCGTCGGCGCACAAGGGCGACGTCATCAAGGGCCTGGACGCGACACCCTCGAGCGCCGAGGTCACGCACGCCGGCACCGCGCTGGACGAGCAGGGCCGCGTCGTCACCGCCGGCGGACGCGTCCTGAACGTCACCGCGCTGGGCGAGTCCCCGTCCGCCGCGCGCCAGTCGGCCTACGCGACGGCGCAGGGCGTGATCTTCGACGGCCGCCAGCTGCGCCGCGACATCGCCGAGCGCGCGGTGGAGCGGTACGAGGGCTGACCCGGCTTCCGGCGGCCGGGGCCCGGGCGTGCGGCCGGGTCGTCGGGGCGCGGCCCCGCGGGTGGCCGGGCGGCGCGACGCCGGCCCGACGAGTTCCCGCTCACGGTCACGGGCAAGGTCCGCGAGAACGTCATGCGCGACCGGTCGATCGAGCTGCTGGGGCTCGGGGCGGTGGCGGGCGCGGCGTCCTGATCGGGTGGAGGTGGGCCGGCGCTGTCGAGGCGGGCGCGGCGTCCTGATCGGATGGAGGTGGGCCGGCGCTGTCGAGGCGGGCGCGGCGTCGTGATCGGGTGGAGGTGGGCCGGCGCTGTCGAGGCGGGCGCGGCGTCGTGATCGGGTGGAGGTGGGCCGGCGCTGTCGAGGCGGGCGCGGGTGCGGTCGACGACCTCGGTGTGGGGCGGGACGGGCACCGGGGCGACGTCGGCGCCGCCCGGCCCGTCCGCCAGACTCCCCGGGGTGACCACGCCCGAGGACCAGCCGCGCGCCCGCACCGTCTCCAGCCGCGAGGCGTACCGGAACCCGTGGATGGTGGTGCGCGAGGACGTGATCGAGCGCCCGCACCCGGACGGGACGCCGCGTCCCGGGATGTACGCGGTCGTGATGAAGCCCCATGCGGCGGTCGTCGTGCCGTTCGACGGCGAGGTCGTCCACCTCGTCGGCCAGCACCGGTACCCGATCGACCGCTGGTCGTGGGAGTTCCCGCAGGGCGCCCACCACGAGGAGGGCGCGGACGAGGACCACGAGGCGATCGCCCGCGGCGAGCTGCAGGAGGAGACCGGCTACACCGCCGGGCACCTGCGGCGGCTGGCGGACCTGGCCTTCGCACCGGGCATGTCCGACCAGATCTTCACGGCCTGGCTGGCGACCGACCTGCGCCCCGGCGCCGCCCGCCCGGACGCCGAGGAGGAGGGCATGCTCCGCTCCCGCACCGTGACCCCGGCGGAGCTCGACGCGATGGTGTCCGGCGGCGAGGTGATCGACGCGGCGACGGTCGCGACCTGGCACCTGGCGCGGCCGTTCATCGGCTGAGGGTGGTCGCCGTCGTCGTCGAGTTCGGTACCTGGGAGGTGCAGAAGTCGATGCGACCGGCCGCCGGTGGGGGCGGGCGGCGGAGACTCGTCGAGTTCGGTACCTGGGAGGTGCAGAAGTCGATGCGACCGGCCGCCGGCCGCCGGCCGCGGGCCGCCACCGGCGACTCGTCGAGTTCGGTACCCGGGAGGTCCAGAACTCGACGCGACCGCCGTCCGCCTACTCCGCGTAGGAGGGCTCCCACCGCGCCCGGGCGATGCGCTCGCGCAGGTCGTCCTCGTCGCGGTGCGGGGCGACGCCGTCCTGCACCGCGGCCAGCGCGACCGCCAGGGCGACGTGGTCGGCGACGTCGCGCAGCTCGGAGATCGGCGGCAGCAGCGTGCCGTGCGGGTCGGTCAGCGCGGGGGAGAGGGACCCGAGGGACCGCGCCGCGGCCCGGAGCATCGGGTCGGTCACCCGCGCGGCCTGGGCGGCCACGACGCCCATCCCGACCGCCGGGAAGACGTAGACGTTGTTGGACTGCGCGACGCGGACCGAGCGGCCCTCGTACTCGACCTCGGGGAACGGCGAGCCCGTCGCCATCAGCACGCGGCCGCGGGTCCAGCGCATCAGGTCCCGCGGGTCGGCCTCGGCGCGTGCGGTCGGGTTCGACAGCGGCAGGATGATCGGCCGGTCGACGTGGGCGGCCATCTCGCGGACGACCTCCTCGGTGAACGCGCCGCGGGCGGTCGACAGGCCGATCAGCGCCGTCGGCCGGACGGCGCGGACGACGTCGGCGAGCCCGGCGTTCGGCGGGAACGGCCCCACGAGGTGCGCGGGCGCGGCCCCGTCGCCCGCGGTCGTCCCGCGCGGCGCCGGGCCCGAGGGGACGGCGTCCCCGGCGTCGTCGCGGGCGTAGACGCGCTGGGCGTCGGTCAGGTCGGTGCGGTCGGTCGTCAGCAGGCCGTCGATGTCGACGACCCAGAAGCGGCGGCGGGCCTCGTCGGGCGTGAGGCCCTCGTCGACCATCGCCGCGCGGACCTCGTCCGCAACGCCGATCGCGGCCGACCCCGCGCCGAGGATCACGACGCGCTGCTCCTCCAGCGGGTGACCGGCGACCTTGACCGCGCCGATCAGCGCGCCGAGCGCGACCGCCGCGGTGCCCTGGATGTCGTCGTTGAAGGTGCAGATCCGGTCGCGGTAGCGGTCGAGCAGCGGCCGCGCGTTGGTCGACGCGAAGTCCTCCCACTGCACGAGCGTGCCGGGCAGCTCGTTCTCCACGGCGGTGACGAACTGCTCGACGAAGTCGTGGTACTCCTGCCCCTGGATCCGCTCGTGGCGCCAGCCGAGGTAGCCGGGGTCGTCGATCCGCTCCTGGTTGTTCGTGCCGACGTCGAGCACGATCGGCAGCGTCCGCCCGGGGTTCAGGCCGCCGATCGCGGTGTAGAGCGCGAGCTTGCCGATCGGGATGCCCAGGCCGCCGGCGCCCTGGTCGCCCAGGCCGAGGATCCGCTCGCCGTCGGTGACGACGATGACGTCGACGTCCTTCTGGCGCCGGTTGCGCAGGAGCTCCGGCAGCCGGTCGCGCATCGGGTAGCTCAGCGTCAGCCCGCGGGGGCGGCGGAACAGCCGGTGGAAGCGCTGGCAGGCGAGGCCGACCGTCGGCGTGTAGACGATCGGCAGCACCTCCTCCAGGTGGTTCACCAGCAGCCGGTAGAAGAGGACGATGTTCGTGTCCTGCAGCTCGCGCAGGTTCACGTACTTGTCGATGTCGCTGCGCCGGCGGCAGAAGACCTCGTAGGACCGCTTGACCTGCTCGTCGAGCGTCTCGATCGCCGGTGGCAGCAGCCCGTCGAGCCCGAGCACGCGACGCTGCTCGGCCGTGAAGGCGGTCCCGCGGTTGCGGAGCGGGTCCTCCAGGATCTGCGGGTACTGCACCGAGGCCATGCCCAGAACCTAGTGGGCCCCCGGCCCGGGCCCTGCCGGTGGGGCGCATCGTCCACCCGCTCGGGGCGGGGACGGGCGGCCGCGCAGCCGGTGTTCTCGCGGCCCGGGCACGTGTCGGCGCCACACGATGGGGACCGGCCCGCCGGCCCGCTGCCCGCCGCAGCGGGCCGGACACGGAATCCCTGCACAGCGGCCGTTCACAGCGGCACCACGCGGCGGTCACTTCCCGGTGACATCCCGTGCCGCGCCGAGGCGGAATCTGGGTCCATGGCCGGACTCCCGCCGCTCTACGCCCACCGCTTCGGGCGCGACAAGGGCCCCGACTCGTCGCGGCGGGCCCTGCGCCGCACGCTCGCCGGCCCCGTCGACGGCCTCGAGACCGACGTCTGCCTGACGGCCGACGGCCGGATCGCCGTGATCCACGACCCGTGGCTCCAGCTCGGGACGACGATCAAGGGCTGGGCCCACGAGACCGACTGGGCGGACATCGAGGCCTCGTACCTCCGCGACCGCCACGGCGTGAAGACCGCCCAGCAGCCGATGGTCCTCGAGGACCTGTGGGACCAGATCCCCAACGGCATGCCGCTGCAGCTCGAGGTCAAGGCGCACGGCGACCCGGACCTCGCCGCCCGCACCGCCGAGGCCGTCTGCGACGCCCTGCAGGGGCGTCCGGAGCGCCACGGCGTCGAGGTCATCTCGTTCCACGCGGTCGCCTGCGAGGTCGCCGCCGCCCGCGGCGAGGACGCCCGGCTCGTCGTCTGGTCCGACGTCCCCACGCCGGCGCTGCTGGACTGGGCGATCGGCCACGGCGTCGGCGGCGTCTGCGTCGAGCCCCAGCTCCTCCACGCCCGCCTGGTCGAGGACCTCCGCCTGGGCGGGCTGAGCGTCACCAGCGGCACGATCAACGACCTCGAGCTGGCCCGCCGCGCCGCTGCCCTGGGCATCGACGCGATCACGAGCGACCGCCCGGGCTTCCTGCGCTCGGCCGAGGTGGCGGAGCGCGCGCAGACGCTGGCGGGCTGAGGACGGCGGGACGGGCCGGCGACCGCTCGCGGCGGCGGGGCCCGAAGGCCGGTCCGTGGCCGCGGCCGGTCCGGGAGGCGGGTCGCATGCCGGGGGCAGGGCGTCGGCCCGACGAGTGCCGCGATCGTGGCGTGCGGGTCCTGCGGCGCGCGGGACCCGGCGAGCCGGTCAGCCACGCACCGGGCCTGCCGCTGCGCGCGGGATCGCGGAATCAATCATCTAGGTTCGGGGGATGGGCGTGCCCGCCGACCCGACCGCCGCGCTGCTCGACGAGGCCTGGACCGCCCTGGCGGGGCCCGGCGCGTCCCGGCCGGCGCTGGAGGTGACCGGCGAGGACGTCGGCGCGCTCCCGTCCCGCCTGCCGGTCCTCCCGGCGATGACCGCGGCGATCGCGGCGTCGACGATGGCGGCCGCGGTGCTCGATGCGGCGCGGGGTGGCGGCGGTCGGCGCGGCAGCGACGCTCGCGAGGCGTTCGACGCCGGTCGCGGCGACGCGCTCGCCCCGGACGCCGGTGCGGGGCGCGACGTCGACGGCCCGGCGGTCGCCGGGGGACGTGACATCGGCGGCGCGGGAGCCAACGGTGGCCGCGACGTCGATGGCTCGGGGGTCGCCGGAGCCCACCGGAGGACTGATCCCGACCTGGTCGGCGTCGACCTCCGGCACGTCGCCCTCGCGGCCCGCAGCGAGCGGCTCGCCCGCGTCGAGGGGGAGCCGTCCTCGTCGTCGTTCGCACCGCTCTCGCGCTTCTTCGCGACCTCCGACGGCTGGATCCGGCTGCACGCGAACTACCCCTGGCACCGCCGCCGCGCGCTCGAGCTCCTCGGCACGAGCGACGATCCGGACGCGGTGGCGCGGGCGATCGCCGGGTGGCGGGCCGTCGAGCTCGAGGACGCTCTGGCGGCCGCCGGCGCGCTCGGCTTCGCGGTCCGCACGCTCGAGGAGTGGGCGCGGCATCCGCAGGGCCGGGCGGTGGCGGGTGAGCCGCTGGTGCGGTTCGGGGCCGGGGGAGGCGGCTCGTCGTCGTCCGGCGGTGGCGGCGCGGCGGACGGTCGCGGTGCGGCGGCCGTTGGCGGTGCGGCGGACCGTCGCCGCGCGGCCCCCGGCGTCCCCGGCCGCGCGGCGCGGGGCCTGCGGGTCCTCGACCTGACGCGGGTGATCGCCGGCCCGGTCGCCACGCGGACCCTGGCCGCCTGGGGTGCCGACGTGCTGCGGATCGACGGCCCGGACCTGCCGGAGTCGCCGGCCACGGCGGTCGACACCCTCTCCGGCAAGCGCAGCACCGACCTCGACCTGGGGACGCCCGACGGACGGGAGACCCTCGAGCGCCTGCTGCGGGAGGCGGACGTCATCGTCCACGGGTACCGGCCCGGCGCGCTGGCCCGGTTCGGCCTCGACGCCGACGAGCTGGCGGCCCGACACCCGCACCTCGTCGTCGTGGTCCTCTCCGCCTGGGGCGGCGTCGGCCCGTGGGGCGGTCGGCGCGGGTTCGACTCGCTCGTCCAGTGCCCGACGGGCATCGCGGCGATCGAGGGCGACGACTGGGCCCCGGGCGCACTGCCGGCCCAGGCGCTCGACCACGCGACGGGCTACCTCGCCGCGGCCGCGGCGCTGCTCGGTCTCGCGGCCGTCGCCCGCGGTGTGCGCCCGCGCCCGGCGTCGCTCTCGCTCGCCCGGACGGCGCACTGGCTCTGCTCGGTCGGCACCGGCGAGCGGACGGGCAGCGGCGAGGACCCGGCCCCCGGCGACCTGCTCGTCCCCCTGGCCGGCGCACCCCGCCCGGTCCGCGTGGTCGCCCCGCCGGGCCGCATCGGCGACCTGGTCCCCCGCTGGGCGGCGACGACGACGCTGGGGGCTGACCGACCGGAGTTCTTGCCGCGGGTGGTGGGCTGAGGGCGGCGGGGCGCCGCGCGCCGGACGCCGGCCCGCTCCGCCCCACGCCCGCCGCGCAGCACCCACGCCCCGCCCCGCGGTCCGACGACCACCGCCGCACCGCGCCCGCGGCCCCCGATCCGCGAGAATCGGCCGCGATGATCCCGCGCTACACCCGCCCCGAGATCGGTGCCGTCTGGACCGACGACGCGAAGTTCGAGAGCTGGCGGGAGGTCGAGGTCGCCGCGTGCGAGGAGATGGACGGGCCGACGGAGGACGATCTCGTCCAGATCCGCAAGGCCACGTTCACCGCGGAGGCCGTGCACGAGCGCGAGCGGATCACCGACCACGACGTCGCCGCGTTCGTCGACGTGCTGTCCGCCGACGCCGGTCCCGGCGGCCGCTGGATCCACTACGGGCTGACGTCGTCCGACGTGCTCGACACCGCCCTGGCGCTGCAGATCCGCAAGGCGGGCGAGATCCTCGTCACGGGCGCCCACGAGGTCGCCGAGACGCTCGCCGCCAAGGCCCGCGAGCACGTCCACACCGTCTGCGTCGGCCGCACCCACGGCGTGCACGCCGAGCCCACGACGTTCGGCATCAAGCTGGCCGGCTTCGCGTTCGAGGCCGACCGCAACGCCAAACGCCTGCAGGCCGCGTTCGCGCAGGTCGCCGTCGGCGCGCTGTCCGGCGCGGTCGGCACGTACGCCGCGACCTCGCCCGAGTTCGAGGCCCGCGTGCTGGCCCGCCTGGGCCTGCAGGCCGAGCAGATGTCCACGCAGGTGATCCCGCGCGACCGCCACGCCGAGCTGCTGCAGGCGATCTCGCTCGCCGGCGCCGGCCTCGAGCGCCTGGCCACCGAGATCCGCCACCTGCAGCGGACCGAGGTGCGCGAGGCCGAGGAGCCGTTCAAGAAGGGTCAGAAGGGCTCGTCGGCGATGCCGCACAAGCGCAACCCGATCACGACGGAGCGCATCACCGGCCTGGCCCGCGTCCTGCGCGGCTACGCCCAGGCGGGCGTCGAGAACGTCGCCCTCTGGCACGAGCGCGACATCTCGCACTCCGGCGCCGAGCGCGTGATCCTGCCCGACGCGACCATCGCCCTGGACTACATGCAGTCTCTCGCCACGCGCGTCGTCTCGGGCCTCGTCGTCCACGAGGACCGGATGCTCGAGAACCTCGAGCTGACCTCCGGCGCCCTGTTCTCGCAGCGCCTGCTGCTCGCGCTGATCGAGACCAACGGCCTCGTCCGCGACGAGGCGTACCGCACCGCGCAGGAGCTGGCCCAGCGCGCGTGGGACACCCGCACGCCGCTCAAGCAGCTCGCCGCCGCGGACCCGCGCTGCGAGGGCCTGGACCTCGACGTCGTCTTCGACCCGAGCTTCCACACGCGCTACGCCGACGAGATCGTCGGTCGCCTGGCGACCGTCGGGCTGTAGGGCCTGGTCCGCCCCACGCCCTACCCGCCTCGCCTCGCCTGCGCGACGCGAGGAGCGGGCGCACGCTGACGACGGCGCAGCGCAGGATCCCCGCGCCCGACGCGCCGAGTCGGGAGAAGAGTTCGCCCGCGGCCGGGACGGACGACCGGTCCCGGCCGGTCCCGCCCACACACGGCGACGGGGGCCGCGGTCCTCCCGGCCGCGACCCCCGTGCCCCCTGTTCTCCTGCGGTGCGCTCCCGTGCCGCCGGGGCGCACCGCGCCCGGTCAGCGGACCAGGGTCTCCTCGCGGTGCGCCGCCGGGGCGGAGACCTCGAGCGCGTGCACGACCCGCTCGGTCCGGAGCTCGTGGATCACGAGGCCGGCCGCGCCGACGATCGCGTAGGCGATGCCGGTCCAGAGGGCGAGGTCGAGGAGCGTGCTGCCGCTCCACGCGAAGCTGGCGACGATGGCCCAGACGCCGAGGACGCCGGTGAGGGCGTCGACGCTGCGGTGGGCGCCACCGCGGGCGGTGTCGTACGCCCCGTAGGCGCCGGCGGCGATCGTGAGGACGCCGACGGCGAAGAGCCACCACTGGACCGCTCCGGAGCCGACGCCCTGACTGACGACGGCGAGGAAGGACCCGAGGGTGAAGACGCTGAGATCGGACGCGAAGCGACGGATCATGAGGAGACCTTTCGTATTGATGGGGATCAATGTCCTGACATCCAAGGTAGCGTGCATATTTACGCTTGTCAATATCGACCCGCATCTATACGTTGTCGACGTGGACCTGCCCTTCCTGCACCGCGCCGAGCCGCTCGCCGAGGCGCCGCTGGCCGACGACGACGCCGTCGACCTGGCCAAGCTCCTGCACGCGCTGGCCAACGAGCAGCGGCTGAAGATCGTCAGCCTGCTGCTGCACCACCCCGACCGGGCGATGAACGGCGGCGAGATCCAGGCGGCCCTGGGCCTGAGCCAGCCGACGACGAGCCACCACCTCGCGCGGCTGGCGAAGGCCGGCCTCGTCGAGCGCGAGAAGATCGGCAGCTTCGTCCGCTTCCGGGTGGCGTCGGTGGCGTTCGAGCGGCTCCGCGGGGTCTTCGCGGAGGGCTGAGAGCCGCCCGCCCCGCCCCGCCCCGCCCCGCCCCGGCCGGTCCCCGCGACGGCGCCGCAGGAGGCGGGCCGCACCGCGGGCCGACCTTCACGGCACGGCCACCCCATCCGGCCCCGGCGCCCGTACCGTCGCTCGGATGGCAGCGCGCGATCGCCACCTCCGCCCGAAGGTGGTGGCGGCCGCCGTCGCCGTCCTCGTGACGGCGGTCCTCGTCGCGCTCGTGCTCTTCGTGCCGGCCCTCAACGACGCGCTCGGCCACGTCCTCGACGGCGACACGGGTGCGCTGCGTGACCAGCTGCGCGACCTCGGCGTCGCGGGCGCCCTGGTCCTCGTGGCCCTCGTCCTCGTCCACACCGTGATCCCCTATCCGGCGGAGCTCGCGCTGGCGGTCGCCGGCTACGTCTACGGCTTCTGGATCGGCGTGCCGCTGATGCTCGGTGCGTGGCTGCTGACCGGGCTGCTCGGCTACGCGCTCGGCCGGTCGCTGGGGCGCCCGGCGGCCCGGGGCCTGCTCGGGGCGGACCGGGTCGACCGGCTCGCCGCGATGCTCGAGGACGCCGGCGCGTTCCCGCTCCTGGCGTCGCGTCTGGTGCCCGTCGTGCCGTTCACGCTCGCCAGCGTCGTGCCCGGCGCGCTGCGGGTGCCGCTGCCGCGGTTCGCGTGGACGACGTTCGTGGGCTACGTCCCGATGACGTGCATCGTCGTCCTGCTCGGCGGGCGCCTGGAGCACCTCTCGCCGACCGACCCGCTGCTCTGGCTCGCGGTCGCGGCGATCCTGGCGATGCTCTTCGCGGCGCGCCCCCTGCTGCGGAGGGTCGAGGGGCGCGGGCCGCGGGACGGAGGAACGAGCCCCGGCGCAACCGCCGGCCACCGCGCCGCGTAGCCTCCCGGCGATGGCCGACGAACCGCTCCTCCCGCTCTCCCCGGGTCAGCTGAAGGCGCTCGGCGCGGCGACCGGGTCGGCCGTCGCCGCGTGGCGTCCCCGGGCGGGGTCCGACCGCCTGCCGCGGGTCCCCGAGCAGGTCCTGGTCGCGCTCGTGGGGCTGCTCCGCGCCGAGGCCACGTCCGACGAGGGACGACGCCACCGCGTGCGCCCGACCCACGCCCGGGCCCGCGCCGGGGTTCGCGGCGCGGCGACCGGGGCGTTCGGGGCCGCGGGGCTGATCCCGACCGAGGTGGTCGGCCTCGTCGAGCAGGCGCGCGCCGGGGTGGCCGCCACCGTCGACCGGGCGCCGGAGCGGACCGACGCCCAGATCGCGTCGGACCTGCTGGTCGCCTGGGCCCTGCTGGAGGACGCCGCGCAGGCCGAGGCGATCTCCGACGGCTCGTCGCCCGGCTCGCTGCTGGACGCGCTGGTCGTCCGCGGCGGGCAGGTGCTGCGCGACGCCGTCCCCGACCGCTGGACGCCGTGGACGACGCTGCGCCTGCTCTGGCGGATGCGGCAGCTGCCCGGCCTGCGGGAGCGGTTCTCGGCGAAGGGCCTGCGCTCGCGCGGCCTGCGCGCGATCCCCGTGTTCGGCGCCGTGCCGTCGGCCGTCGGGTCGTGGCGCGACATGACGACGTTCCAGCGCCGCCTGTCGGCGCACCACCGCGCCGTCGGCGTCTGACCGGCCGCGTCGCCCGGCCGGCCGTGTCGCCCGGCCGGCCGTGTCGCCCGGCCGGCCGTGTCGCCCTGCGGGCCGCGTCGCCCGGCCGGCCGCGTCGCCCTGCCGGGCCCCGGGGCCCGCCGGACGCATCCCGCCCGGTGGTCTGCGCCACCGATCGCCCGACGCCCTCCCGGGTGCCGCCGGGCCGCCCGCCCTCAGCGCCCGTAGGCGCTGCGCGGCGTCGCCCCGACGCCCCAGTTGCTGCCGTCCAGACGCGCCTTCGCCGAGTTCCAGACGGGCTTCGCGCGGCCGTAGTACGTGAGCAGGCCCTTGCGGTGGATGCCGTCGCGCTTGGCCGACTTGGACGGCGTGCCGCCGGTCCAGTTCGGCTTGATGGCGAACTCGCGGACGGTCCAGTAGAGCGCGCCCGACAGGTTCGTGTTGCCGTCGATGACGTTCATCATCCGGTTGAAGTACGCCTGCTGGAACTGCAGCGTCCCCTTCTTCGACCGCGAGCCCGCGCGGATGCCCTCGGCGCCGAACTCCGTGATCGCCATGGCCGCGTTCGGGTACATCCGCTTGAGGCGACGGAGGTGCGGCGCGAAGTCGGAGAAGTCCTTCGTGGAGTGCTTGCCGGACTTGCCGTCGTACCAGCCGAAGTACACGTTCAGGCCGAGGACCGGGAACTGCCCGTACGCCGATTGGATCGGGTAGTTCGGGTAGTTGACGAGGTCGACGGCCGCCGGGACGGTGGGGTCGAGCGTCTGTGCGTCCTGGCGGGCCGTCTGCAGGTAGCCGACGGCGCCGGGGTACTTGTCGACGAGCGCGGAGAGCTCGTTGGCGACGGAGTGCACGATCACCGACGGGTGGTTGCGGCTGGCGGTGACGGCGCGGCGGTTGGTCCGCAGCGCGCGCTCCCGGTAGTCGGGGTCCGACAAGCGCGAGGTGCCCTGGTAGACGGGCGCCTGCGACCAGACCATGATCCCGGCGCGGTCCAGCGCGGAGAGCAGGCGCTCGTCGAGCGTGTAGTGGGCGCGCGTGACGTTCGCGCCCGACATCTCGAGGTCCTGGACGATCTGGGCGATGTCCGCGTCCGTCAGCGCGGCGCCGTGGCCGGGGAGGTCCTCCTGGATCGACGCGCCGCGCAGGCGGAGCTCGCGCCCGTTGAGCTGGAGCTTCGAGCCGACCGCGGTGACGGTGCGGAAGCCGATGCGCCGGACGACCCGCTGCTCGACGACGGCGCCGGAGACGAGCTCGACGGTCGCGGTGTAGAGGTTGGGCGACGACGGCGACCAGAGCTTCGCGTTCGGCACCGGGATGTCGAGCGCGACGGGCTTCTTCGCGCCCGGATCGACGCCGCCGAGGTCGCGGTCCTCGCCGGCGATCTTGGCGCCGGTGCCGTCGGTGACCGCCACCCGGACGCGCAGCGGCAGGTAGGCGCCGGTGCGGTTCTGGACGTCGGCCCGTACGCGCATCGAGCGCTCGCACAGCTCCGGGCCGGTGCAGCTCGCGGTGCCCTGGACGGCCGGGTCGACGGTGTTCAGGCGGGCGCGCGGCACGAGGGAGACCGGTCGGACGATGCCCGCCCAGTTCCACCAGCCCTCCGACAGGGGCGACGGGCGGCGGCCGTCGACGCGGACGGCGACCGTGACGGTGCGGCCCGCGGTGGCGGCCGGCAGCTCCACCTCGAAGGGGGAGTAGGGGTCGTCGTTCTGGACGAGCTCCTGGCCGTCGACGTAGACCGAGGCGACGCGGCGGACGCCCTCGAAGCGCAGGGCCCAGGTCCCGCCGGTCGTGGCGGCGGGCACGTCGACCTTGCGGGCGTACCAGTAGACCGCGCCGGCGTAGCTCGCCGGGGTCGTCTCCGGCTGCGTGACGTCGGGGACCGTGACCGAGGTCCAGCCCGGGCCGGCCCCGGTCGGGCGTCCGGTCGAGGCGCCGTCGTCGGCGGGGTCCGCCACGCGGGTCCAGCCGGTGTCGAGCTGCTGGGCCTCGGGCGGCTGCGCCCCGCCGGCCGGGCCGTTGGGCACCCCGAGGAGGTCGGCGAGCGAGTCGCCGGGCGCCCCGTCCGCCGAGCCGGCGCGCAGCGCGAGCACGATGCACGCGATGACCAGGCCGAGCACGGCGGTCGCGATGAGCAGACGCCGGACCGCTGGGCCGCGCCGAACCGATGGGCCTGATGAGGGGACGATGCGCCTGATCATGCCGGATGCGGCCGACGCGCGACGCCGGTCCGCGGTCGGCGTCCCTCGCGCGCGGGCGGCGTACGCCCGCGGGACGCGTCGCTACTCGGTGGCCGCGATCTTCGTGGCCGGGTCGCCGTCGACCGCCGCGGCGAGTCGCGGCACCGCCTGCTTCAGCAGGTACGGACGACTCAGCGGGCTGTTGAAGCCGAGCGCGCCGGCGAACGCGTCGGCGGCGGACGGCGATCACGCGGCCCTCGCGGACCGCCTTCAGGCGTCGGTAGAGCGGGTCGCGCAGGAGCCCGCGCTCGAGCGAGAGCTCCGTGCCGCCGACGAGCTGCGGCGTCGGGTCGCGGTTCGCGCCCGGGGCCCACGGCCGCGTCTTGTAGGGGAAGGCACCGATGAACTCGCGGACGGCGACGGGCACTCGTCCCCACGGGGCGGGGGCACGCGGATGGGACACTCGGCCTCCCGGGGCGGCGGAGCGCCGCCCGGAACCCCGATACGGAGGAACGAGCAATGGCCGACGACCGCACCGTGAAGAACGCCCAGCGCCTGAAGGAGCTCCACGGAGCCGGAGGGACCCTGGTGCTGCCGACCGTGTGGGACGTCTGGTCCGCGAAGGTCGCGGCCGGCGCCGGCTTCGACGCGCTGACCATCGGCAGCCATCCGCTCGCCGACTCGCGCGGCGGGAAGGACAACGAGGGCCAGACCCTCGAGGAGGTCCTCGCCGCGGTCCGCCCGATCATCGCCGCGGTCGACGTCCCGATCTCGGTCGACCTCGAGTCCGGCTACGGCGCCTCCCCGGCCGACCTGATCGCGGGCCTGATCGAGGCCGGCGGCGCCGGGCTGAACCTGGAGGACACGGTCCACTCCGAGGGTGGGCGCCTGCGCACGACCGAGGAGCACGCCGCGTACATCGGCGGCCTGCGCGCCGCGGCGGACGACGCCGGCGTGGCGATCGTCGTCAACGGCCGGACGGACCTCTTCGCCCGCGCCGAGGACCGGGCCTCCGTCCTCGACGAGGCGATCGAGCGGCTGCAGGCCCTCGTGGCCGCCGGCGCCGACACGGTCTACCCGGTCGCGATCCACGGCGACGACGACCTGATCGCGGCGGTCGTGGAGGCGATCGACGTCCCGGTGAACATCACGGCGCACCCGGGCAAGCACACCCTCGAGCGCCTGCAGAAGCTCGGCGTGGGGCGCGTCAGCTACGGCCCGCTGCTGCAGGCCGCGCTGACCGAGCACACGCAGGAGCTGCTCGCCCGCTGGAAGTAGGCGGCGCCCGCGCCGCCCGCGCCCCCGCGCGGCCCTCGCGGCCGGGGGGGGGATCGGGCGGGGAGCGGGCCGGTCGACGTCGAGCCCCGGCCCGCGTCGACCTCCGGCCCCGGCCCGTACCGAGCGCCGGGCTCAGCCCGCGTCGACCGCCCCGAAGACCCCAGGCCCCCGGGTGTGCTCGTAGACCAGCGACGTCTCGGCGTGCGCGACGGCGGGGTGCGTCGTCAGGTGGTCGACGACGAAGCGGCGCAGGTCCTGCGTGTCGGTGGCGGCGACCCAGACGAGGTAGTCGATCTGACCCGTCACGTGGAAGACCATGAGGACCCCGGGCAGGGCGTTGACCGTGTCCGTGAACTCCTGGATCTGGCCGCGGTCGTGGGCCGCCAGGCGGACCGCGACGACCGCCTGCAGCGGGCGGCCCAGCGCGGCGAGGTCCACCTCGGCGTGGAACCCGAGCAGGACGCCCCGCTCCCGCAGCCGGGCCACCCGCGTCAGGCACGTCGACGGCGCGATCCCGACCTGCTCGGCCAGGGCGGCGTTGGAGATGCGCGCGTCGCCCGCCAGCGCCTCGACGATGCGCCGGTCCACGTCGTCCAGGGCAATGTTCTGCGTAGCGGCCATATCACCGAAGATACTGCGGCTTCGGTTACGATGACTGCATGAATCCGCCGACGCCCGCCGCCGTACCGCCGGCCAGCGACATCAAGGAGTCGATCCTCGACGCCATCGGCGGCACCCCGCTGGTCCGGCTGAGTCGCATCGGCGCCGACCTGACGCCGCAGCTGATCGCGAAGGTCGAGTACCTGAACCCGGGCGGCTCGATCAAGGACCGCGTCGCGGTCGCGATGATCGAGGCGGCCGAGCGCGACGGGCTCCTGCGTCCGGGCGGGACGATCGTCGAGCCGACCTCCGGCAACACGGGCACCGGCCTGGCGATCGCCGCGCGGCTGAAGGGCTACCAGGTGATCGCGGTCATGCCGGACAAGATGTCCCGCGAGAAGATCGACCTGCTGCGCGCGTACGGGGCGCAGGTCGTGGTGTGCCCGACGAACGTCGAGCCGGAGGACCCGGAGTCCTACTACGCGGTCTCCGACCGGCTCGCGGCCGAGATCCCCGGCGCGTTCAAGCCCAACCAGTACGCGAACGCCGCGAACCCGGCCGCGCACTACGCCTCGACCGGCCCCGAGATCTGGGCGCAGACCGGCGGGACGATCACGCACCTCGTCGTCGGCGTGGGCACCGGCGGCACGATCACGGGGACCGCGCGCTACCTGAAGGAGCGCAACCCGGACCTCGTGGTGGTCGGCGCGGACCCGGTCGGGTCGATCTACGCGGCACCGTCCGCGGAGGACGTCAAGGGGTACCTCGTCGAGGGCGTCGGCGAGGACTTCTGGCCGACGACGTTCGACCCGTCCGTCGTCGACCGGTGGGTCCGCGTCAGCGATCGCGACTCGTTCCTCACCACCCGCCGCCTGGCCATGACCGAGGGCATCCTCACGGGCGGGTCGTGCGGCACGGCCGTGCACGCCGCGCTCGAGGTCGCCGCCGACATCGACGACCCGGACGCGGTGGTCGTCGTGGTCCTGCCCGACGGCGGCCGCTCCTACCTCAGCAAGATCTACTCCGACGACTGGATGACCGAGTACGGCTTCCTCGAGCGCGCGGACGAGGAGTCCGTCGGCGACGTCCTGCTGCGCAAGCACGACGACACGATCCCGTCGCTCGTCACGGTCCGGACCGACCAGACCGTCCGCGAGGCCGTCGCCCTGCTGCACGAGCACCGCGTGTCGCAGCTCCCGGTGGTCTCCGCGCGCGACGCCCAGGCGGTCGTCGGGTCGATCGGGGAGCGGGGCGTGCTGAAGCGCGCGGTCGCCGACCCCGACGTCCTCGGCGCGCGGATCGTCGACGTGATGGAGGTGCCGTTCCCGGCGGTCTCGGCGGGCGACCCGGTCCGCGAGGCCGTGGAGCTGCTGTCCGGGGACCGCCAGGCGCTGCTCGTCACCCGCGAGGGGCGGCCCGCCGGCATCCTCACCCGCGCCGACCTGCTGGAGTCGCTGGCCCGATGAGCACCCCCGACCGCGACCCGCACCCGAGCACCGACGCCCTGGCCACCCGCGTCGTGCACGCCGGGCTGGACCCGGACCCGTCCTACGGCTCGGTCATCCCGGCGATCCACCAGACGTCGACGTTCCGGCAGCCGCGCGTCGGCGAGTTCGTCGAGGACTTCGACTACGCGCGCAGCGCCAACCCGACGCGGGCCGCGCTCGAGCGGGCGCTCGGGCAGCTGGAGGGCGGGCACGGCTCCGCGTTCTCCTCGGGCATGGCGGCCACCCACGCGCTGCTCACGGCGATCTGCTCCGCGGGCGACCACGTCGTGATCCCGGGCGACCTCTACGGCGGGACCTTCCGGCTCGTCGACAAGGTGCTGACGAAGTGGGGCCTGCGGTACACGATGGTCGACCAGACCGACCTCGACGCCCTGGCCGGCGCGGTCCGCGACGACACGCGCCTGATCTGGGTCGAGACCCCGACCAACCCGCTGCTGAACGTCGTCGACGTCGCGGGTGTCGTCGCGCGGTCGAAGAACGCGTTCGTCGCGGTCGACAACACGTTCGCGACGCCGGTCAACCAGCGGCCGCTGGAGCTCGGGGCCGACGCCGTCGTGCACTCGACGACGAAGTACCTCGCCGGCCACTCCGACGTCGTCGGCGGCGCCGTCATCACCGCGACCGCCGAGCACCACGAGCAGGTGCGCTTCGTGCAGAACGCGATCGGCGCGGTCCCCGGCCCGTTCGACAGCTTCCTGACCCACCGCGGTCTGCGCACCCTGGCGCTGCGGATGCGCGCCCACGCGGAGAACGCCGCGCTGGTGAGCGCCTTCCTCCGCGACGCTCCCGAGGCCTCCGACGTCCGCTGGCCGGGCTTCAGCGGGATGGTCAGCTTCCGTCACCCGGACGCCCGCGGCATCGCCGAGCGCACGCGCCTGTTCACGCTCGCGGAGTCGCTCGGCGGCGTCGAGTCGCTGATCGAGGTGCCCCAGGCGATGACGCACCAGTCCGTCGAGGGCTCCGACGCGGCGGTGCCGGCGGACCTCGTCCGGCTGTCCGTCGGGGTCGAGGACGGGGCCGACCTGGTCGCGGATCTGCGGCAGGCCATCCGGGGGGCGTGACCGTCGGCCGCGCGCCCGGCCCGTTCCGCCTAGTGCCAGTGCCCCTCGGGGGACGGGCCGACCTCGGCGGCCGCGGCGGCGGGTGCCTGCGCGGCCAGCGGGTTCGGCGGCAGGTCGATCGTCACGCCGAGGATGTTCCCGACGCGACTCGCCAGCAGGTGGGCGCGCTGCGGGTCGCCGTCGATCACGGGCTCGGTGACGATCTCCGGCCCGAGGCCCTCGCCGTCGAGGAACTGGTCGAAGGAGAAGTCGACCTGCTCGCCGGAGGGCAGGACGTTCCAGGCGTGGCCGTCCGGGGTGCGCTCGCCGTGGCGGTCCAGGACGGTCGCGATGACGATGTCGCCGCCGAAGAGCGCGCGGATCACCAGCGCGGACACGGCGCACTGGCCGAGGGCGGGATTCTCGGGCGACCAGCTGTGCGGGTCGTCGGAGGTCTCCATCGACCAGGAGGCGCGCAGGGCCTGCTCGACGTCGGCGAGGGCCGGGAGCGCGTGGGTCGGGTCGGGGGACATATCAGCATGGTCACACGTACGCGGCACGCCGCGTGTGCGGGCGTCACGGAGAGGCACGCAACCGCCGGGCCGCACGGCGGATCCGGCCGCCGTCCCCCTGCCGCCCGCCGCACCTCGTAGCCTGGGGGCGACCCGGCCGGGGTCCGTCCCCGGCCGAGCGCGCGGGGCGATCCTCCCGGGCGGACGACCGAGCACCGAGGAGCAGCCGTGGACCTGACCTTCACCCCCGAGCAGCTCGCCTTCCGGGACGAGCTCCGCGCCTGGCTGGCCGAGCGCGGTCCCGCCGGGTCGCTGACGCCCGAGCCCGACGGCGAGGACGAGTCCTGGGAGTGGCGCCGCGAGTGGCAGCGCACGCTCGCGGCGGGCGGCTGGGCCGGCGTGCACTGGCCGACGGAGGTCGGTGGCCGCGGCGCGAGCCTCACCGAGACCGCGATCTTCTTCGAGGAGCTCGGGCGCTCCGGCGCGCCGCTGCCGGCCGACGTGCTCGGGATCCTGCTGGCGGGCCCGACGCTCATGGTCTGGGGCGACGACGCGCAGAAGGAGCGGCTGCTGCCGACGATCCTGTCGGCGGACGAGACCTGGTGCCAGGGCTTCTCCGAGCCCGACGCGGGCTCGGACTTCGCCGCGGTGAAGACCCGCGCGGTGCTCGAGGACCCGGACGACCCGGAGTCCGACTGGCTCGTGACCGGGCAGAAGGTGTGGACCTCGGGCGCGCAGTACGCGAAGTGGTGCATGCTCGTCGCGCGCACCGGCACGGACGATGCGAACGCCAAGAAGCACCAGGGCCTCTCGTACTTCGTGCTCGACATGGAGCAGGACGGCGTCGACGTCCGCCCGCTCGTGCAGATCACCGGCTCGCCGGAGTTCAACGAGCTGTTCCTGACCGACGCCCGGGTGCCGCGGTCGATGGTCGTCGGCGGCGTCGGCAACGGGTGGAAGGTCGCGCTGACGACGCTGATGAACGAGCGCGCCGGCCTCGCGTTCTTCCTCCAGGTCCGGCTGCGCCAGGCGCTCGATCGCCTCGTCGCCGCGGCCCAGAGAGCGGATTCCCCCGCCCACCCCAGCCCCTCCGAGGACCCCGTGATCGCCGACCGCCTCGCGGACCTGCACCTGCGGACCGAGGCGCTGCGGCTGATGGCCTGGAAGGGCCTCACCGCCATCGAGCAGTACGGGCAGCCCGGGCCCGAGGGCTCGCTGACCAAATGGCTGTGGAGCGAGACGAACCAGCTGCTCGCGCAGCTGGCCGTCGACGTCGTCGGCGCCGAGGCGCTGTCGGCCGACAGCCGCTGGGGCTACGAGCTGCTGCGGGCCCGCGGCAACTCGATCGAGGGCGGCACCACCGAGATCCAGAAGACCATCATCGCCGAGCGCGTGCTCGGCCTCCCCCGGCGCTAGGAGCGATCAGCATGCGATTCGACCTCTCCGAGGACCAGCAGGAGATCCAGCGGGCGGCGCGCGAGCTGCTCGCCGGCCGCGCGAGCTTCGCGCAGCTGCGCACCGTCGTGGCCAGCGCGGGCGAGGAGCCCGAGGGGATGCCCGACCTCTCGCGCACGCCGGGCGAGGACGCCGCCCTGACCGCCGAGCTCGCCGAGCTCGGCTGGACCGGCCTCGCGATCCCGGAGGAGCACGGGGGCCAGGGCCTCGGCCTCGTCGAGCTCGCCGCGATCACCGAGGAGCTCGGCTACGCCGTCGCGGCCGTCCCGTTCCTCGGCACCGTGACGGCGGCGCTCGTCGTCCGGCACGAGGGCACCGAGGATCAGCGCGGCGACTGGCTCCCGCACCTCGCGTCCGGGCAGCTGCGCGGCGCGACGACGTTCACCGGCGACCGCGTCCCGGTCCCGGGCGCGGCGGACAGCGGCCTGCTCGTGGTCGGCGACCCCGACGGCGGACCGTCCGCGCTCTACGCGCCGGGCGCCGGCATCGTGGAGCCGGTGCAGGCGATCGACCCGACCCGCGGCCACGGCCGCGTGCCGATCCCGCAGCTGGACCCGGAGGAGGAGCTCAACGGCCGCGGCGAGTGGCTCGGCGGCACGCCGACCCCGTCGGGCCCGGGCTTCGACCGCGCCGCGATCGTGGTGGCGGCGGAGCTCGTCGGCGTCACGCAGCGCGCGCTCGACATGACCGTCGCGTACGTCAAGGAGCGCAAGCAGTTCGGCGTGCCGGTCGGGTCGTTCCAGGCCGTCCAGCACGGCGCGGCGCAGATGCTCCGCGACGTGGCCATGGCGCGGGTCCTGACCTACAACGCCGCGTGGACCGCCGACGCGATCGAGGCCACCGAGGACCCGGACGAGCGCGCGCGCCTGACGGCGGAGCTCCCCGTCGTCGCGGCGATGGCGAAGGCCGCCGCGTCCGACGCGGGTCGGACCGTCACCGCCGCGGCCGTGCAGCTGCACGGCGGCATCGGCTTCACGTGGGAGGCCGACGTGCACTGGCTGCTGAAGCGCGCGCAGGTCGACGCGGCGCTGCTCGGCGGCGCCGGGCACCACCGCCGGCGGATCGCGGCGCGCACGGCGACGATCCCGGTCTCGGAGCCCGCGGCGGACTGACGGGGGCGTCAGCGGCGGGAGCCCGAGTACTCCAAGATCAAGCTCGTGAAGGTCGCCTACGGCGACGACGACGA
>NZ_JBFAPC010000012.1:0-33955 GCF_040675535.1 Patulibacter sp. NPDC049589
ACGCCCTCGGCGCCGAGGCGTTCGCCGCGCTGCGGGACCCGCTGATCGCCGTGCTGGGCGAGGGGAACGAGGCGGCCGCGGGGTTCCGGGCCGCGAGCGTCGCGCTCGTCGCGACCGCGCAGCTGCCCGAGGCGTAGGGCCGGGGTGGCGGCCCCGGACGCCCACGCCGGGCCGTCCGGGCCCGTACGGACGCGCCGCCGGCGCCGCCGGGGCCGGGTGCGCGTCCGATCGGCCGCGCTACAGTCCCGCGCGTATGTTCGTCCTCATCGTTGGAGCCGGCCGCGTCGGCTCGGCCGTCGCGCAGTCGATGCTCGCCCAGGGCCACGAGGTCTCGGTGCTGGACCACGATCCGCTCAGCCACGAGCGGCTCGACGCCGGCCTCGCGTCCTCCTGGGAGGAGACCGGTGGGCGCTTCACCGTCGGCCAGGGGATCGAGGTCGAGGCCCTGCGGGAGGCCGGGATCGACGACGCCGACGTCTTCATCGCGTCGACCTCGGGCGACAACACGAACCTCGTGATCGCCCAGGTCGCCCAGAAGCGCTTCAACATCACGACGGTGATCGCCCGCGTGATGGATCCCGCGCGCGCCACCTGGTACGCCGAGCAGGGGGTCCGGACGATCTGCCCGACCCTGCAGGCGATCTCCATGTTCGAGTCGGCGATCGTCGAGGTCTCCTGATGTACGTCGTGATCGCCGGCGGCGGCAAGGTCGGCTGGAACCTCGCCCGCGAGCTCATCGACAAGGGCCACGAAGTCACGCTCATCGAGCAGACCCGTCGGCGCTACCTGACGATCGAGGAGGAGCTCGAGCACGCCGTCCAGTACGGCGACGCGACCGAGATGTGGGTGCTCGAGCGCGCCGGCATCCAGCGCGCCGAGCTCGTCGTCGCGGTCACCGGCGACGACGAGGACAACATCCTCATCTGCCAGATGGCGCGCGAGAAGTACGACATCCCGCGCACCATCGCCCGTGTCAACAACCCGCGCAACCGCGAGCTGTTCGACCTCCTGAACGTCGCGCCGGTCGTCTCGGCCACCGACCTCATCCTGCGCCTGATCGAGCACGAGGTCCCGAGCTTCGGCCTCGTCCACCTGCTGGACCTCCACGCCGAGCGCCTGGAGATCGTCGAGGTCGAGGTCACGCCCGCCGCGCCCGCCGCCGGCAGGCGCGTCGCGGACATCTCGATGCCGGAGGGCTCGCTGATCATCTCCGTCCTGCGCAAGGGCGCGGGCTTCGTCCCGAAGGCCGACACGGTCATCGAGGCCGGCGACGAGGTCCTCGTGGTCCTGGACCCGGGCCTCGAGGACGGCATCACGGGGCTCTTCGCCGTCGAGAGCTGACGGGTCGAGCGCACCGCGCGCCGCGGACTTCCCCGCTATCATCCGCGACCGCGGTTCCGCTTCGGCGGCCGCCGGTGCCGGATGGTGTAATTGGCAACACACTGGTTTCTGGTACCAGCATTCAAGGTTCGAGTCCTTGTCCGGCAGTACCCGAAGAGCGCCCCCGCGGGGGCGCTCTTCCCGTTTCGGGGGACGTGCGCCCCAGGCGGCTGCCGTGGCCGCTCCATGCGTCTCCCGCGCTCCACGCGGACGGCAGCCCGTCGGCGCCGTGTGCGCGGCCCGTCACGCCCGTTCGCGACGATCGACACCCTCGGACGTCCTCGCATCCGTCGTGCCGTTCGCCTCATGGCCGTCCTGGGCATAGGGTCGATCCATGGCCTGGAACATCGTGATCGCGGGCGGCGGCTTCGGAGGGCTCGAGGCGGCGCGCCGGCTCGAGCGGCGCCTGCCGCACAACAGCGCGCAGGTCACGCTCGTCTCCGACCAGAACTTCATGCTCTACACGCCGCTCCTGCCCGGCGCGGCGGCCGGCACGCTGGAGCCCCGCCACGCGGTCGTCCCGCTGCGCGAGCAGCTGCACCACACGCACCTGCGCCTCGGCTCGGTCACCGGCGCGGACCCGGCCCGCAAGGTCCTGAACGTCACGACCGGCGACGGCCGCGAGCAGGAGCTGCCCTACGACCACCTGATCGTGTCCGTCGGGTCGGTCTCCCGCACGCTGCCGATCCCGGGGCTCGCCGAGCACGCGGTCGGGATGAAGACGCTGCCCGAGGCGATCGCCCTGCGCAACCGCCTGCTGCAGAGCCTCGAGATCGCGGAGGGCATCGACGACCCGACCGACCGGGCGGAGTGGCTGACCTTCGTCTTCGTCGGCGCGGGCTACGCCGGGCTCGAGGGCCTCGCGGAGCTGCAGGACTTCGCCGTCGACCTGCTGGACCGCTACCCGCGCTGCCGCGACCAGGGCGTGCGCTTCGTGCTCGTCGAGGCCCGCGACCGCGTGATGCCCGAGATCCCGGAGTCGCTCGCCGACTTCGCCGTCCGCGAGCTGAAGGCCCGCGGCATCGAGATCCGCACCGGCACCACGATCGACGCCATGACGGCCTCCACGGCCACGCTGGCCGGGGGAGAGGTCCTCCCGTGCCGCACCGTCGTCTGGACCGCGGGCGTGAAGCCGAGCCCGGTCGTCAAGCGGCTCGGCCTGCCGCTGGACGAGCGCAGCGGGCGCATCGTCGTCGACCGCACGCTGCGCGTCACCGGCGTCGACGGCGTCTGGGCGATCGGCGACGCCGCGCACGTGCCCGACCCGCTGGACCTCGACAGCCCCGCCCCGCCGACCGCGCAGCACGCGATCCGCCAGGGACGCAAGGTCGCAGAGAACGTCGTCCGCGCGCTGTCGGACCGCGCGCCCGGCACGTTCACCTACAAGACGCTCGGCGTCTTCGTCGACCTCGGCCGCGGCAAGGCCGTGGCGTCGACGATGGGCCTGCGCTGGCGCGGGGTGCCCGCGTGGTTCCTCGCCCGCACCTACCACCTGGCGTCGATGCCGGGGACGAAGCGGAAGGTCCGCCTCGTCGCCGACTGGACCGTCGGGCTGTTCTTCGGCCGCGACGGCTCGGAGCTCGGCCGGCTCGGCCATCCCGGTCGCCTCGACACGCCCGACCGGATCGCCCTGGAGCGCGAGAGCATCGGCGCGGGCGACTGACCCGCGCCGCGCCGGCCCGCTACCCGCTACTGGTCGTACTGCTCGAGGTTCAGCTCCGGCCGGTGCATCAGCTTGATCAGGCTGCTGCTGTAGGACGGGTCCGTCGCGTAGCCGGCCTTGTGGATGGCCTTGGCGAAGTTCTCGGGGTCGTCGACGTACTTGAACGCCGGCGCGTACCGGTCGTTCTCGACGAGGAACAGCCCGTGGTCGACGAACGAGCCGCGCATGTCGGTGTACATGCGGAACGCCGCGATCTGGCGGACGGTGCGGCCCTTCTCGCTCTCGTTCGTCTGCTTGTAGACGCAGCCGACGGCGTTGGCACCCCAGCGGTACGTGCCCGGCGAGACGAGCTGCGCCTTGATGCCGAAGTAGTTGTTCGCGCCGGCGGCGAGCGTGCCGGAGGCCGACTCGAGGATGCCCTGGGCGAGCGTGACCGCGGCGGGGACGCGGGTCTCGGCCTTCGACTCCTTCGCGAACGGCGCCGCGAGCTGGGTGAACGCGACGGGGTCCGGGTCGCCGCCCGGCTTCGTCGGCACCTGCACCAGGTCGACCGACGCGACCGAGCTGCAGCGCCCCTGCTGCGGGTTCGTCGCGGTCGGCGCCGCCGGGTCGGGGTAGCCGCAGTACGGGGCGACGAGCGAGTTCTTGCTCGCGGTGTTCATGTAGACGTCCGGGACGTAGCCCATCCGGCCGTTCTTGAGCTTGACGCGGTTCCAGACCTTCGACGTGCCGTAGCGGCTGCTCGTCACCGCCGTCGCGTTGATCTGGCAGCGGACGCGCGTGACCTCGCCGTTCTTCATCGTCCCGGCACGGGCCGACCGCGTGGGGTCCTTGCGCGCGTTGACCTTCGACGAGGAGGCCAGCACGATCGTCGCGCGGGCCGTCGGGCGGGTGGCCGCCGTCCGGGTCTTCGCCGCCTTCGACGACGTCGTGGTCGTGGCCGGCGGATTCGCCGGGGTCGGCGCCGCCTCGGTGCCCAGGCCACCCGAGGCGGCCTGGGCGGCCCCGGGGGTCAGCGCCGCCGCGAGCAGGGCGGCCGTCGCGAGAGCGGGGACGGAGGAACGTGGGGGCATCGGTGGTAGCAACCGGCCGGGGGCCGCAGGGTTGCGGTCCGCGGACGGTGATCGGGTCGGGGGACGGCGACGGGAGCCGTCGCCGGGACTACGGGAGCGCGGGCGCGGCGTCCTCGGTGCCGTGCTGCCAGTCCCGGTGCAGCGTCGCGTACGCGCCGTCCCGTTGCAGCAATTCTTCGTGCGTGCCCGACTCCACGACGCGGCCGCGGTCGACGACCGCGATCAGGTCGGCGGTGCGGATCGTCGACAGGCGGTGCGCGATGACGATCGCGGTCCGGCCCTCGAGCAGCGTCTGGAGCGCCTCCTCGATCCGCCGCTCGGTGCGCAGGTCGACGTTCGCGGTCGCCTCGTCGAGGACGAGGATCGCCGGTCCTCCGACGCCGTGGTGCAGCGTCCGCTGGGCCTCGTCGTCGCCGCCGAGGCGGTCGGCGGGCGTGCCGGCGATCAGGGCGCGGGCGAACGCGACGAGCTGTCGCTGCCCGGCCGACAGCGACGTGCCGCGCTCGCCGACCTCGGTGTCCAGTCCCCGGGGCAGCGCGTCGAGGATCTCCCGGGCGCCGATCCGGTCGACGGCGGCGTCGACCTCCTCGCGCGTCGCGTCGATCCGGCCGAAGGCGATGTTGTCCGCGATCGTGCCCGAGAACAGGTAGCCCTCCTGCGGCACGATGCCCATGCGCGAGCGCAGGTCGTTCTGGCGCAGGTCGCGCAGGTCGACGCCGTCGAGCAGCACGCGGCCCTCTGTCGGGTCGGCGAAGCGGGTGGCGAGCTTGGCGATCGTCGACTTGCCCGCGCCGGTCGCGCCGACCAGCGCGACGGTGGCGCCCGCGGGGACGACGAGGTCGACGTCGTCGAGGACCACGGTGGGCGTGAGTCCTGGTCTCGAGGCGCCGTAGGAGAACGTCACGTGGTCGAAGCGCAGCTCGCCGCGCAGCGGGCTCGGCACCGGCACCGGGTGCTCGGGGTCGTTGAGCGTCGACCGCTGCTCGAGCAGGTCGCCGATCTTGTCGAGCGCCGCCATGCCGCTCTGGAACGTCGTGTAGACGTTGGAGAGGTCCGTGATCGGGCCGAAGAAGTTGTCCAGCGCGGTGACGAAGCCGACGAGGACGCCGATGGTGACCGCCCCCGCGACGGCCTCGTGGCCGCCGACGAGCAGCACGATCACGATCGCCGCGGTCGACAGGTACTCGACCGCCGGGAAGTACGCGGCGTTCAGGTAGACCGTCTTCATGTTCGCGGCGCGGTTGTCGTCGCCGAGCTCCGTGAAGCGCTCGAGGTGGCCGCGCTCGCGGCCGTAGGAGCGGATGACGCGGACGCCCGAGAGCGTCTCCTGCAGGTGCGCGGTGATCGCGCCGATCGTCTCTCGGGTCCGGGCGAACGCGTCGACGGAGGCCAGGCGGAAGGCCAGGGAGCCGATCAGGAGGACGGGGATCGTCGTGAACGTGATCAGCGCGAGCTTCACGTCCAAGGACAGCAGGATCACGACCGAGCCGACGAGCAGCAGCAGCGACTGCACGAGCGTCACGAGGCTCGACGAGATCATCTGCTGCAGGGCGTCGACGTCGTTGGTCATCCGCGAGACCAGCACGCCGGCGCGCTGGCGCTCGTGGTACGCCACCGGCATCGTCAGCAGGTGCTTGAAGATCCGCTCACGCAGGTCCGAGAGCAGCCGCGCGCCGAGCCAGCCGACCAGTCGGGCGAGCGCCATGCTCGCCACGAGCCCGATCAGCGATATCACGACGAACGCGACGACCAGCGTCGTCAGGGCGTTCAGGTCCCCGTCGGCCAGGCCGTCGTCGACCGCGCGCTGGACGAGCGGCGCCGGGGCGAGCATCGCGCCGGTTGAGAGCAGCATCGCGATGCCGAGCAGGACGAGCCGGCCCCGGTAGGGCCGCAACATCCCGAAGAGGCTGCGGATCCGCCGGCCGCGGCCGCGGGAGGCCGCGCGGCGGCGGCGGACGTCCGCCAGGAACGCGCCGCGCTCGCGGCGTGGGACCGGGGCCTCGCCGTCGGCGGCCGGGGTGCCCACCGCTCCGGGGACCGGGGTCGCGGGCCGGTCGTCCGGGCGCTCCGGGGTCGGGGCGCTCATGCCTCCTGCACCTCCGTCGGGCGGTCCTCGCGGCTGAGGAAGACCTGGTCGGCCATCCCGTAGGTGACGATCTCGCGGTAGAGCTCGGAGCGCTCTACGAGGTCCTGGTGGGTGCCGACGTCCGCGACGCGGCCCTGGTGCAGGACGACGACGCGGTCGGCCAGCAGGACGGTCGACAGGCGGTGGGCGATCACCAGGGTCGTGCGGCCGCGCATGACCTCGCGCAGCCCGGCGGTGATCTCCTGCTCGGTCGAGGCGTCGACGTTGGACGTCGCGTCGTCGAGCACGAGGATGCGGGGGCCGCGGGCCCCGTCGTCGCGTGGCGGCCCGGCCAGCAGCGCGCGGGCGATCGCCAGGCGCTGGCGCTGACCGCCCGAGAGCGTCAGGCCGCGCTCGCCGACCACCGTGTCGTAGCCGTCGGGCAGCTCGCGCACGAAGCCGTCGGCCTGGGCACGGCGGGCCGAGGCCTCGATCTCCTCGCGCGTCGCGCCGGGCGCGGCGTAGGCGATGTTCTCGGCCACCGACGCGGTGAAGAGGAACGGGTCGTCGTCGATGATCGCGATCTCGTGACGCAGGGCCGTGGGGTCGAGGTCGCGGACGTCGACGCCGTCGATCAGCACCCGGCCGGCGACGGGGTCGTAGAGGCGGGGGAGGAGCTGCACCAGCGCGGTCTTGCCGGAGCCGGTCTGGCCGACGATCGCGACCCGCTCGCCCGCGACGATCGAGACCGACACGTCCTGCAGCGCCGGCGTGTCCTGCTCCGGGTAGCGGAGCGTCACGTCGTCGAACTCGATCGCGCCGATCGCGCGGCCGTCGGTCGCGACCGGCAGCGTGCGCAGCGCGTCGCCGACCGGCGCCACGATCTCGGGGGCGCGGTCCAGCACCTGGAACAGCCGGGCGCCCGAGGCGGTCGCGCGCTGGCCGAGGCCGAGCATCACGCCGAGCGACCGCAGCGGCTGGACGAGCATCATCACGTAGACGAAGAACGCGGTGAACTGGCCGACGCTGATCGTGTCCGACACGACCATCCGGCCGCCGACGAGCAGCACGATCGCCAGGCTGATCTGCGGCAGGAACTGCACGACCGGCTGGAACGACGCGTCGATCCGGACCGCGCGCAGCTGCTTCTGGAAGGCGTGCTCGACGGCCTCGCCGAACGCGGCCTCGCGCCGGTCCTCCGCCGCGAAGGCCTTGACGACGCGGATGCCGGAGATCGACTCCTCCGCCGCGGCGGTGACCTCGGCCACCGCCTGCTGGGCGTCCTGCTGCGCCGGCCGGCCGCGGGTGCCGTAGGCGTGGCCGACGAAGACGATCAGGGGCGCGGGGAGCAGACACGCCAGCGTGAGGAGCGGCTGCTGCAGCGTCATCGCGATCGCGGCGAGCACGACGGTCAGCAGCGACTGGACGATGAAGACCAGGCCGTAGCCGAGGAAGAAGCGGACGGCGCTCAGGTCGACCGTGGCGCGCGACATCAGCTGGCCGGTCTGCCAGCGGTCGAAGAAGCCCAGGTCGAGCGCCTGGAGGTGGCCGTACAGGCGGTCGCGGAGGTCCTGCTCGACGCCCAGCGACACGCGCCCGGCGACGAGGCGGCGGCCGATCGTCAGCACCATCCGGCCGATCCCCAGCAGGGCGAGCGCGATCGCGAACTCGGCGAGCCCGCCCTCGTCGCCGTCGCGGATGCGGTCGATGGCGTGGCCGATCAGCCAGGGGCTGATGACGGTGACCCCCATGGCCAGCAGCGCGAGGACGAAGGTGAAGGCCCAGAGCCTGCGGTACGGCCGCAGGAATCCGAGCAGGCGACGGAACGTACCCACTGACCCGATGGTACGGACGGCGACGCCCGGCCGGACGCCGTCGGGGTTCTCGCGGGGTCGGCGGGGCACGCGGACCACGCTAGGGGGTGAAGGGCGCTCGAGGTCAAGGTGGTGCCGGATGGGTCCCGCCGCTGGTGCGGTGCCACCCCCGGGCGTACGATCGGCCCCATGCGCCGCCCATCGCCCCTCGCGCCCGCCACTCCGGCGGCCGGACGTCGCACGGCCGCCGCCGGGGCGCTCCTGGGGGCCGTCTGCGCGGTCGTGGCCACCGTCGGCAGCGCCCCGGCCGGCGCCCAGACCGCCCCGGTGGTCGCGTCGTGCGGGATCACGTTCGTCGCCACCGACATCTCGTACGCGACGGTCGGGCAGGGGCTCGACGTCGCCTCGGGCGCGTTCACCGCCGCGACGTCCGCGGAGTGCGCCGGGGGCGCCGCCGCCCTGAAGTCCCTGCTCGGCACGGGTCCGGCGGCCGGCGTGAAGCAGACCGTGGACGGCTGGGAGTGCGTCGTCACGTCCGACGGCGGTCGCTGCTACCTCCAGACCCCGCAGCGGTACGCGCGCGTCGACGCGGCGTGCGAGGTCGTCGGCGGGGGCGACGAGGAGAGCGGCGACCCCGACCAGGGCGCCGGGCCCGCGGACCCGACCGCCTGCGTGACGATCGGCGGCGGCACGGGCGGGTCCGGTTCGGGCTCCGGCGACGCCGGCGGTTCGGGCTCCGGCTCCTCGGGTCTGCCGGCCGGCGCCGCGGCCACGACCTACGTCATCGACCGCCGCGGGATCCGCCGCGTCGTCCCGGAGGCCCTCGCGCTCCCGCGCTCCGTCCGCGGCACCGCCCTGACCTGGGCGAGCTGGGGCCGGGCCACGACCGTCGCGGCCGGCAAGGTCCGCGTCCCGCGGGGCGGCGGGAGGGGCACGGTCACCCGCACCGGCACGATCACGCTCTCCGGCCGCAGGTCCTGCTCCGGCGGCCGGCGCGTCTACACCCGGGCCACCGCGCGGGCGGCGGGCCGGACCGTGCGGCAGACGCGCCCGGGCTGCGCGAAGCTCCGCAGCTGATGCCTGCGTCGCACACGCCGGATCGGTCGGGCCGGTGAGCACCGCGTTCGGGCTCTGCGACGCCTGCGGCCACCAGCGGATCGTCGGCAACACCCGCGGGTCGACGTTCTCGCTCTGCGGCCTCGCCCGCTCCGACGACCGCTTCCCGAAGTACCCGCGGATGCCGGTCCTGCGCTGCACCGGCTTCCAGCGTCGCGACCACGACGACGCCGGCGCGCCGACCGCCCACGCGGACCGCCGCCCGCTCGCCGACCGCCCGGAGTCCGCATGAGCCGCCCGGCGGGGGACGGCGCGGGCGGCACGGCGGTGCGCGCCGACGCGCGCACCAAGCGGCTGACGCTGCTGGCCTGCGTGCTCGGGTCGACGATCGTGATGATCGACGGCAGCGTCGTCGGCGTCGCGCTGCCGCAGATCCGCGACGACCTCGGCGGCGGGCTCGCCGGGCAGCAGTGGGTCACCAACGGCTACCTGCTGACGCTCGGCTCGCTGCTGCTGGTCGCGGGCTCGGTCGGTGACGTCCTCGGCGAGCGCCGGGTCTTCCTCTTCGGCGTCGCCGGCTTCGGGATCACGTCCGTCGTCTGCGCCCTCGCTCCGTCGATCGAGGTGCTGGTCGTCGGCCGCGCGCTGCAGGGGGCGTCGGGGGCGGCCCTGACCCCGGCGGCGCTGGCGGTGATCGTGTCCGTCTTCGAGGCGGACGAGCGCAACCGGGCGATCGGCACCTGGACGGCGTGGAGCGGCATCGGCGCCGCGATCGGCCCCGTCCTCGGCGGCTGGCTCGTCGACGCCGCGTCGTGGCACTGGGTCTTCCTCATCAACGTGCCGCTCGTGATCGGCACGCTCGTCCTGATCGCCCGCGTCATCCCGGCGTCCGGACCGCGCGACCGGACCCGCCACGTCGACGTCCCCGGCGCGGTCCTCTGCGCGCTGGGGCTCGGCGGCATCACCTTCGGGCTGATCCAGCAGCCGCTCGGGGGCTGGGGCGCGCCGGACGTCGTCGGGCCGTTGGTCGGCGGCGTCGTGCTGCTCGTCCTCTTCGTCGCCCACGAGGATCGCTCGCCCGACCCGATGCTGCCGCTCGGCCTGTTCCGGCGCCGCAACTTCGTGGTCGGCAACGTCGAGACGTTCGTCATGTACGCGGGGCTCGCGCTCCTGACCTTCTACCTCGTGATCTTCCTCCAGCAGGTCGCCGGCTGGGACGCCCTGAAGGCCGGTGCGGCGCTGCTGCCGGTGACCGCGATGATGCTGCTCTTCGCCGGCCGCTTCGGCGCGCTGGCGGACCGCTACGGTCCGCGGCTGTTCATGGGCGTCGGGCCGTTGGTCGCCGGCGCCGGGCTGCTGCTCCTGCTGCGCCTGGACGCCGACGTCTCGTACCTCGCCGACCTGCTGCCGGCCGTCACGCTCTTCGCGCTCGGGCTGGCGATGACCGTCGCCCCGCTGACGGCCACCGTCCTGGCCGACGCCGAGGCGCGCAACGCCGGCGCTGCGTCGGGGGTGAACAACGCGATCGCCCGCGTCGCGGGGCTGGTGGCGATCGGCGGGGTCGGCGTCGCCGTCGCGGCGAGCTTCGGCGGCAGGGTCGACGAGCGTCTCGACGGCTCGAACCTGCGCGCGGCGGCGATGCGGGAGGGCGCCCGGCTGCGCGACAGCCCGTTCTCGCGCCCCGACGTCCGCGGGCTCGCGCCGTCCGAGGCGCGCGTCCTGCAGGCCACCGCCCGCGACGCCGGGGTGTCCGCGTTCCGGCTGGGCATGGGGGTCTCCGGAGGCCTGATGATCGTCGGCGGCGTCATCGGTGCGGCCGGGATCCGCAACCCCCGCCGCGTCGTCCCGGCCGCCGACTGCGGGGGCGGCCAGTGGGTCGGTCAGCCGTGCGACGCGGCGAACGCCGAGGCGACCGCGGCGCCGGTGATCGGGCCGGAGCCCGCGCCCGCGGCGCGCCTCTGATCCGGACGACCGCGCGCCCGCGGCGCGGTCCGACCCGGACGACCGGTCCCCGCCGGGCGGCGGCCTCCGGGTCCGCCACGCGCGATCCGATGCCGGGCGCACGGGCCGCGATCGCCCCGCCGAACGGCGGGATGGACGGGCGCCGCGGCATCCGGCATACTCATAGTTGCGCATGCAACGACAGGGACGGGCACGATGAGCGAGAGCACGGATCAGACGCGGGACGTCGGCGGCTGGACGAAGGAGATCGGCACCTCCGGGGAGTTCCAGCGGCAGAACAGCGCCTTCCGCGACCGCGTGACCGCCGACGGCTCGTCGGGGTACCCGGCGGCCGCCGGGCGGTACCACCTGTACGTGTCGCTCGCCTGCCCGTGGGCCTCGCGGGCGCTGCTCGTGCGGAAGCTGAAGGGCCTCGAGGACGCGATCGGCCTGACGATCGTCGACCCCTACCGCGACGACCGCGGCTGGGCGTTCCGGGCCGGCGACGTGGCGCCGCCCGGTGAGGCCGACCCGCTCCACGGCTGGTCGTTCCTGTCGGAGGCCTACGAGGCGTCGGACCCCGGCTTCGACGGCCGCGTGACGGTGCCCGTGCTCTGGGACACCGAGACGGGCCGGATCGTCAACAACGAGTCCTCCGAGGTCATCCGGATGTTGAACGCGGAGTTCGACGCGTTCGCGACGAACCCGGACCTCGACCTCTACCCCGAGGACCTGCGCGACGAGATCGACGCGCTGAACGAGCGCGTCTACGACACGGTCAACAACGGCGTCTACCGCGCGGGCTTCGCGACGAGCCAGGAGGCCTACGAGGACGCCGTCGGCACCCTGTTCCAGTCCCTGGAGTGGCTCGAGGAGCTGCTCGCCGAGCGCCGCTACCTCACCGGCGACCGGATCACCGAGGCCGACTGGCGCCTGTTCATGACGCTCGTCCGCTTCGACCCGGTCTACGTCGGGCACTTCAAGTGCAACCTCAAGCGGATCGTCGACCTGCCGAACCTCTGGGCCTACACCCGCGACCTGTACCAGCAGCCCGGTGTGGCCGAGACGGTGAACATCGACCACATCAAGACCCATTACTACACGACGCACCCGTCGATCAACCCGACCGGCGTCGTGCCGGCGGGGCCGGTCGTCGACTGGGATGCGCCGCACGGGCGCGGCTGAGCCGGGCTGAGGCCGCGCGCCCCGGGGGTGCGCGGGGCCCGGGGTCCTGGGGAGGTCGGCTCGCGGTCGCCGGGGCGCGGCGGCGGTCGCTACAGCCCGCCGCCCTCCGGGGAGCGCATGAACGCCTCGACGATCTCGTCGCCGGCGGACCAGCCGACCAGCGCGTCCTGCTGGACCCCGTCCAGGACGGCGGTCGCGGCGCGCTGGAAGGTCCGCAGCTCGGCCGCGTCGTCGGGCTGCAGTGCGAGCCCGAGCAGCAGGAAGCGCGCGCCGAGGGGCCCGTGCTCGACGAGGACCTCGGCGACGGGGAACTCGCGGCCGATGCGCGAGCGGAGGATCTCCACCTGGACGTCCGTCAGGTCGCCCGGATCGAGCGGCACCCGCAGGTCGATCCCGCCGCCGGGGGACGGCTCCGTCGTCGTCTCCGACCAGCGGAACGACGGCAGGTAGAGGAAGTCCGGCACGTCTCGCAGGGTACCCCCGGGGCAGGCGGCGCACGCCGTCCTCCGGGCTCGCCCCGGGTGGCGGGGACGACCGCGGTGGGGCGGCGCGCCGGGCGCTCAGGCGCTGACGAGCTCCGCCTCGTCGAGCCACTCCGCCTGGATCTCCCCGCGCTTGCGGGCGATGTAGGCGTGGTAGTGCAGGGGCTCGCCGGAGACGGCCAGGCGGTGCTGGTAGCGGTGGTCGACCTCGAGCTCGAGCGCGCCCTCGGCGTGCATCCGCTTGATCAGGCGGCTGAAGCCGGAGTCGTCGTCGCTGGTGAGGAAGTCGTCCTTGATCGTCATCGCGACCCAGCCGTCCTCCGCGACGTAGCCGAACGCGGTGGCGAACGCGCGCGGCGGGATGTCGCCGAAGCCGAGCGCGGCGACGGTCGTCAGGAGGTTCGCGCGGAAGTCCCGGAGCGCCGGGATCTCGTCGGCGCCCGGGGCCGTGAGGTCGCAGACGACGTAGTCGTCGTAGACGCCGGGACGGTCGCGCTCCGCGGCCATCTCGGCCTCCGGGAGGATGTCGACGCCGATCAGCGCCGAGGCGCCCATCGCCTGCAGCTCCTCGCCGACCATGCCGTTGCCGGCGCCGAGGTCGAGCACGCGGAGCGTCGACGGACGCAGGCCGGCCTCGCGCAGGCTCGTCTCCAGCAGCGTGCGGACGACGGTGGGGGAGTCGCACTGCAGCTCGGTGTAGAAGAGCCGCTCGTACAGGCCGGGGATGCTGAAGAGGCGGTCGTAGTCGTGGAAGCGCACGCGCTCCGTGCCGTCCGGCAGCTCCACCTCGCACCACTCCTGGTCCTGGTCCAGGTCGTCGGCGCGCGCCTCGGCCTGGGGCATGCGCACCACGAGATCGTCGGCGTGGAGGTCGGACGTCGGTGTGCTCATGGGGCTCCTGGGGAAGGGATCCGAACGGCCCGGCGGGAGCCGGGCGGACGCGCTCCGGGGGCCGCGCGAGGGGGCCCGGCCGGCCGTCCCTCCGCAAGCGGCGGGACGAGGCGTCCGAGGGGAGGCTATCGGACCGTGGGCCGATTCGACAACCGCGTTGCGATTCCAGCAACAGAATGATCACGAGCGCAGACCCCTCGTTGCCGTTCTGGTCACCCGCGCCTGCACCGGTCGGCGATCCGCGACGGGCACGTCCGAGCCCGGGCACGGGCCGGCCCCCGGTCAGCTCCCGCGCCGCTGCAGCAGCCGCGACAACAGGACGAGCCCGCCGGCGCCCCAGACCGCGAAGACGACGATCGCGAGGCCGACCCCGCCGAAGACGTCCGTCGGCAGCGCGCCGTCGACCATCAGCCGCATCCCCTGCCCGGTGGGCGTCGCCTGGAAGATCGCGGAGGCCCACCCGGGCGGGTCGACGCCGACGGCGAACCCGGGGACGATCGCGGGCATCACGATCACCCAGCCCCACGTGTTCAGCTTGTCGGCGCTGCGGAAGACGTACGCGAGGCAGAGCCCGAAGCCGACGATCGAGACGACCATGCCGAGCGCCCCGAGCACGAACAGCCCCGGTCGTTCTATGGGCACCCCCGTGAGCGCGAGCAGGATCGCGGTGGCCGCCGCCGAGTAGACGATCCCCACCAGCGCCTTGGCGGCGAGGACCTCCGGGCCCCGCGCGGCGAGCAGCAGCGCCTCGATCGTGCGCTTCTCGATCTCCTCGGCCAGCACGATCGGCGTGGCGAGCAGCCCGATGAAGCCGACGGTCATCACGACGGCGGCGAGCACGAAGTAGTCGCGCAGCCCGAGCTCGTCGACGACGGACGGGGACTTCGGCTGGACGTCCCGCACCGCGACCTGGACCGCGGGCGCCCGGTCGGCGAGCTTCCCGACGGTCGCCGGCAGCAGGTCGACGACGGCGCGGGCGCTCGGCGAGGCGTCGGGACCGACGAGGACCCGCAGCGGCGGCGCGCGGCCGGCGCGGGCCCGCGCGACGAGGCCCTCGGGGACGACGACCGCGACGTCGGCGTCGTCGTCGGCGACCGTGTCGCGGGCCTTCGCCTCGTCGGGCTCGGTGGTCACGGTGAGGTTCAGCGCCCGGCCGACGTCGCGCGGCAGGGCGACGGAGAGCCGCTTGGCGTCCGTGTTGGTCGGGCCGCCGACCACGACGACGTCCGCCTTCGGGCGCGGCTCCTCGTCGGGGTAGATCACCGAGTAGAGGATCCCCAGCGCCAGCGGGACGATGATGATCGCGAGGATCCGGCCGTCGCGGATCGCGTCGAGCAGGTCCTTGCGGAGGATCGTCCAGACGCGCGAGAGGCTCATGCCGCGGCCTCCTTCGTGGCGGCGTCGTCCTCGTCGAGGCTCCGGCCCGCGAGCGCCACGAAGACGTCGGCCAGCGACGGCTCGTCGCTGTGGACGGTCAGGACGCGGCCGGCCCGCAGCCAGGCGGAGAGGCGCTCGTCCTGCTCCGGGTCGTCGAGCACGACCGTGTGCTCGGTGCGGTCGTCCAGGAGGACCGTCGCCCGCCGGGACGCCCCGCCGCCGCCGACGTGGAGCTTCAGCTCCCGCGGCGTGTCCAGCGCGACGATCCGGCCCTCGGAGAGGAACGCGACGCGATGGCAGAGCTCGTCGGCCTCGACCATGTCGTGGGTCGTCAGCACGATCGTCGTCCCCGAGGCGCTGAGCTCGCGGACGATGGTCCGCAGGTTGCGGGCGGACATCGGGTCCAGCCCGCGGGTCGGCTCGTCGAGGAAGAGGACCTGGGGGTCGTTGACGAGGCCGCGGGCGAGGACGAGCCGCTGCTTCATGCCCGTCGAGTAGGTCTTGACCTTGCGCCCGGCGGCGCTCGCGATCCCGACGCGCTCGAGCAGCTCGTCGGTGCGCTCCGCCGGTGCGCCGTAGAGGTCCGCGAAGAGCTTGAGGTTGTCGCGGCCGGTCAGCCGCTCGTAGAGGTTCTGGTCCTCGAAGACGAGGTTCAGGAGCCCGCGGGCGGCCTCCCGTTCGCGCACGATGTCGTGGCCGCCGACGGTCGCGCTGCCGGAGGACGGCGGCGTGCGGCCCGTGAGCATCCGGATCGTCGTGGTCTTGCCGGCGCCGTTGTGGCCGAGCAGGCCGAAGACCTCGCCGGGGTGCGCCTCGAAGCTGATCCCGTCGACGGCACGGACGTCGCCGTAGTGCTTGGCCAGGTCGGAGACCACCACGCCGGCGCCGGTGCCCGGCGGGGGTGAGGACGCCGGCTCGGCGGGACGCGGGACCGTCATGCGGGCCGACGCTACCAGTGCTCCGGAGGCCCTCGGGGCATCCGGGCGTGACGAGGGGACGGGCGGCGGGACCTCCGTCCACGAGCGTTTGCGCGCCACGAATCCGGGGCAACGGGCGCGTTCGCACCGGGGGTTGTCCCCACACCGGGCCCCGGGGCTCCCCCCGGCCGCGGACGGGGGCCTCCGCCGGAACCCTCGGGGCCGGGCCCCATGGTCGCGCGGCCGCCCCGGAAGCAGGCTGGGGACATGTCGCAGAACCGTCCCCCGTCCACCCCCGACCGGGCCCCAGGAGGCCCGTCCCGGCCGTCGCCGCTGGCCCGCGCCGTCGTCGCGGTCTCGCGGCTGTCCACCCGCCGGCCGAAGGTCACGATCGCCCTCTGGATCGTCCTGATCGTCGCCTGCACCGCCGCCGGCGTCCTCACCGGCACCCGCACGCTGACCGACGCCGAGAACGGCGTCGGAGCATCCGGCCGCGCCGCCGTCCAGCTCGACGACGCGGGCCTGCGGGCCCCGGCCACCGAGACGGTCCTGGTCCGCACCGGCGACGCCGCCACGACGGCGCGGGTCGCCCGGGACCTCGAGTCCCGCGCCCGCCGGTTGCCGAGCGTCGCGTCCGTCGCGGGCCCGTCCGTGGCCGCCCAGCGCACCGACGGCGGCCGGGCGGTCCTCGTCCGCGCGACCCTGCGCGGCGATCCCGACGACGCCGCCGACCACGTCGCGCCGCTCACGTCCGCGGTCCGCGACGTCGCCGCCGCACACCCAGGGGCCCGCTTGAGCCAGGTTGGCGCCGGCACGCTCCAGCACGAGTTCGACGACGTCGTCGCCACCGACATGCAGCGGGCCGAGCTGTTCTCGATCCCGATCACGCTGGCGGTCCTGATCATCGCGTTCGGGGCGCTCGTCGCCGCGTCCATCCCGCTGCTGCTCGGCGTGACCGCCGTCGCCGGGGCGATGGGAGCGCTCGGCGTCGTGTCGCAGATCGCGCCCAACGGCGACACGACCGGGACGATGATCGTCCTGATCGGGCTGGCCGTCGGCGTCGACTACTCGCTGTTCTACGTCCGTCGCGAGCGCGAGGAACGGCGGCGGGGCCACGGGCCCGACGCCGCGCTGCGGGCGGCGTCCGCGTCGGTCGGCCGCGCGATCCTCGTCTCCGGCATCACCGTCATGGTCGCGATGGCCGGCCTGCTCCTGACCGGGATCGGGGCGTTCACGTCGATGGCGCTCGGCACGATGCTGGTCGTCCTCATCGCGCTGATCGGCTCGCTGACCGTGCTGCCGGCCGTACTGGCGCTGCTCGGCGACCGGGTCGACCGCGGGCGCCTGCCGTTCGCCGGCCGCCGCCGCGCCCGGCGCGACGCCCGCATCGCCGCCGGCCATCGGGTCCGCCCGACGGCGTGGGAGCGCATCGCGGGCGTCGTGACGCGCCGTCCGGGCGTCTCGCTGGTGACGGCGGGCGCGATCCTGCTGGCGCTGGCGGCCCCCGCCCTCGGGATGAAGACCGGCGACGCGGGCCTCGGCTCGCTGCCGAAGGACTCGCAGGTCGCCGCCGCGCAGCGCACGATCGAGCGGGCCTTCCCGGGAGCGCCGGACGACGCGCAGCTCGTCGTCCGGGGCACGGCACTGGACCGGCCCACGGCGCGCCGCGAGCTCGCCGCCCTCGGCGCTCGCGGTGCGCGGGTGACGGAGGGCCGGGGCCCCGTGACCGTGCGGGTCGCGGCGGACGGCCGGACGGCGCTGGTGGCGGTCCCGATGCCCGACCGCGGCATCGAGGCGGGCGAGCGGACGGTCCGCGAGCTGCGCTCGGAGGTCGCCCCGACGGCCGAGCGGGTCGCAGCCGGCGCCTCGGCCCTGGTGGCCGGCGACGCGGCGTCCTCGATGGACTCCGACGACGTCATCGCGGCGAAGCTGCCGCTCGTCATCGGCTTCGTCCTCGGGCTCGCGTTCCTGCTGCTCCTGGCGGCCTTCCGGTCGGCGCGGCTGGCGGCGACGGTGGTCGGCCTGAACCTCCTGTCGATCGGCGCGGCCTACGGCGTGGTGACCGCGGTCTTCCAGAACACCTGGGCGGAGGACCTCCTCGGGTTCACGTCCTCCGGGACCGTCGTGCCGTTCTTCCCGCTGCTCTCGTTCGTGATCCTCTTCGGGCTCTCGATGGACTACAGCGTGCTCGTGCTCGAGCGGATCCGCGAGGCGCGCGAGGCCGGCCGCTCCCCGCGGGACGCGGTCGCCGAGGGCGTCGCCGCGACGGGCGGCAGCATCACCAGCGCGGCCGTCGTGATGGTCGCCGTGTTCGCGATCTTCGCGGCGCTGCGGCTCCTGGAGATGAAGCAGATGGGCGTCGGGCTGTCGGCCGCCGTGCTGATCGACGCGACGATCGTGCGCGCCATCGCCCTGCCCGCCGCCGTGACGCTGCTCGGCGAGCGCGGGTTCGGGCGCCGGGGCGGCCCGGACCGCCCGGAGCGGGTGGGCTCCCGTCGTGCACCGGCGACGTGGGAGCATGGGCGGCGGAGCGCGGCCCCCGCGACCCTCGACGCCGATGTCCGCTGAGCCCGCCGCCCTCCCGACCCACGAGCCCGACGCGGCGTTCGGGCTCCACGTCGCCCTGTCCGCCGTCGTCGGCGCCGCCGTCACCGTGGTCTGGGCGGCGGCGGGCGCCGGGGACTTCTGGGCCCGCTGGGTGTGGTTCGGCCTGGCGGTCCTGCTCGCCGTCCACGCCCTGGTGCGGCGCGTCGTCCTGACCCCGCCGCGGCCCGGCAAGGCGTACCGGACGGCACTGACGGTCCTCGCCGCGATGAGCGTCGTCGACGCCGCGATCTGGCTGCTGTCCGGGGCGGGGGCGTTCTGGCCCCTGTGGCCGATGATCGGCTACGGCGTGCTGGCCGCCACGCTGTCGGCGGTCGTGTACCGCCACCGGCTGCCGGGATCCGGCGCGCGGGAGCTCGTCGAGCGGGTGGACGAGCTGACGCGGACCCGCACCGGCGCGCTCGACGTCCAGGCCCGCCAGCTGCGGCGGATCGAGCGGGACCTCCACGACGGCGCCCAGGTCCGGCTCGTCGCCCTGACGATGCAGCTCGGGCGGGCCGAGGCGCGGCTCGAGGACGCCGGGGACGAGCTGACCCTGGCGCTCGTGCGCGGCGCGCGGGACGAGGCGTCCGCCGCGATCGGGGAGCTGCGCGACCTGGCCCGCGGGATCGCGCCGCCGGTGCTCGCGGACCGCGGGCTCGAGGCCGCGGCCGAGGCGCTCGGCCGTCGCTCCGCGTCGCCGGTGGAGGTCGACGTGGTGCTCGCCGGCCGGCCCGCTCCGGTGGTCGAGTCCGCCGCGTACTTCGTGATCGCCGAGTCGCTGACGAACGCCAGCAAGCACGTCCCCGGCGCCCAGGTCCGCGTGACGCTGCGCGACGAGGACGGGATGCTCGTCGTCCTGGTCGCCGACGACGGCCCCGGCGGCGCCGATCCCGGCGGGTCCGGGCTGACCGGGCTGCGCCACCGCGTCGAGGCGCTCGACGGGCGCCTGACCGTCCACAGCGGTCCCGGCCTGGGGACCACCGTCCGAGCGGAGCTGCCATGCGGGTCGTGATCGTCGAGGACCACGCGCTCCTGCGGGAGGGCATCGTCGCGTTGCTGCGCGAGCACGACGTCGACGTCGTCGCGCAGGCGGAGGACCCGGAGGGCCTGCTGCGCGTCGTCCGCGGCCACCGGCCCGACCTCGCGATCGTCGACGTCCGCCTGCCGCCGACGTTCACCGACGAGGGCCTGCGCGCCGCGATCCAGGCGCGGATGATCCACCCGCCGCTCGCGGTGCTGGTGTTGTCGCAGTACGTCGAGCCGGTCTACACCGCCGAGCTCCTGTCGTCGGCCGGCACCGGCGGGATCGGCTACATGCTCAAGGAGCGCGTCGGCGACGTCCGCGCGTTCATGGACGCCGTGCACCGCGTCGCCGGCGGCGGGACGGCGCTGGACCGCGAGGTCGTCGCCGAGCTCGTCCGCGACCGCGACGCGGCGGAGGACGCCGCCCTGGAGCGCCTGACCCCGCGCGAGCGGGAGGTCCTGACGCTGATGGCCGAGGGCCGCACGAACGCCGCGATCGCCAAGGTGCTCGTCGTCACCGGCGGGGCGGTGGAGAAGCACGTCACGAGCATCTTCCAGAAGCTCGGCCTGCCCGTCGCGGAGGGCGACCACCGCCGCGTGCTGGCGGTGCTGGCCTACCTGCGGGCGACCGGCTGACGCCCCTTTCGGGTGCCCCGGCCTCGTCGCCGTCCGGCGCGGTCCGCACCCGAGACGCACGGGGCGGCGCCCGCGTCCGCTCCCTACCCGACCTGCTCCGTCGGCCGGATCAGCAGCTCGTTGATCGCCACGTGCCGGGGGCGGGTGACGAGGTAGGAGATCGCGTCGGAGATGTCCTCGGAGCGCAGCGTCTCGACGCCGTCGAACCGCGTCCTGAAGCCCTCCTTCGCCGCGTCGCTCAGGTGGTCGGTGAGCTCGGTCGCCACGGCGCCGGGCTCGACGAGCGAGACGCGGACGTGGCGCTCGGTGACCTCCTGCCGCAGGCCCTCGGAGAACGCTCCGACCGCGTGCTTGGTGGCGTTGTAGACCGCCGAGCCGCTGCGGGCGACACGGCCGGCGACGGACGAGACGTTGACGAGGTCAGCGACGCCGCGCGGGTCGCTGGAGGCGGCGCTCAGCAGGTGGGGGAGGGCGGCGTGGGCGACGTACATGAGGCCCTGCACGTTGAGCGCGAGCATCCGCTCCCACTCCTCCAGCGGGGCGCCCTCGATCGGGCCGAGCAGCATCACGCCGGCGTTGTTGATCACCGTGTCGAGCCGGCCGAACTGCTCGACGGCCTCCGCCACGGCGCCCTGGGCGGCCTCGCGGTCCGTCACGTCGGCGACGATCACGTGGGCCCGGGCGCCGGCGCCGCGGATCCGCTCCGCCAGCGCCTCCAGCCGGTCGCCGCGGCGGGCGACGAGGGCGACGGCGGCCCCCTCCACGGCGAGGGAGAGCGCCGTCGCCTCCCCGATCCCCGAGCTCGCCCCCGTGACGAGGGCGGCCGTTCCGGTCAAGCGCGAAGCCATGCGCCGAGCCTAGATGATTGATTCCACGATCTCGCGGCGTGGTGCACGTCCCGGACGGCACCTGACGCCACCCGGCACCTCCGTCAGACTTCCAGTCTGGCTCTCGGCACCGTGCGACGCCAGGACACCGCCCGGAACGCACCCCACATCCACGATCTCCGTGGAATCAACCATCTAGCGGCTCGGCCGGGAGGTGCCCCTACGCCGCGGCCTTCGCGGCCAGCTGGCCGCAGGCGGCGTCGATGTCGCGGCCACGGATCAGACGGATGGTGGCGTTGAAGCCGTTGTCCTCCAGCGTCTGCCGGAAGCGCTCCATCTGGTCGCGCTCGGACCCGTCGTAGATCGAGTCGGTCGGGTTGTACGGGATCAGGTTGATCTTGTACTTCCACGGCTCGAGCAGGTCGGCCAGGAGCTGCGCCTGCTCCACGGAGTCGTTGACCCCGCCGAGCATGATGTATTCGACGAAGACCATCTTGCGGCGCTGCTCGTAGAAGCGGTCGCACGCGGCCTTCACGTCCGCCAGGGAGTAGCGGTCGTTGACGGGCATGATGTCGCTGCGCAGCCGGCTGTCGGCGGAGTGCAGCGACCACGCGAGGCGGACGGGGACGTCGCTCTCGGTCAGCTTGTCGATGCCCGGGACCCAGCCGACGGTGGAGATGCCGGTGCGGCGGTTGGTGATCCCGAGGTCCGGCAGGCGCCGGCAGACCTCGAGCACGGCGTCGAGGTTCATCATCGGCTCGCCCATACCCATGAAGACGCAGTGGTTGAGCTCGTCGATGCGGCGCAGGTGCAGCGCCTGGTCGAGGATCTCCCAGGCCGTCAGGTTGCGGCCGAACTTCATCGCGCCGGTCGCGCAGAACGTGCACGTGAGCGGGCAGCCGGACTGCGAGGACACGCAGATCGACCGGCGGCCGTCCTTGTAGCGCATGAGGACCGTCTCGATCGGTCGGCCGTCCTTGGTGTTCAGGAGCAGCTTCACCGTGCCGTCCGACGCGGTCGCGCGCGTGACCTCGGAGAGGGTCGAGAACGGGACCTTCTCGGTCAGCTCGTCGCGGAGCTTCACGGGCAGGTTCGACATCTCGTGGTAGCCGCGGGCACCGCCGGCGGTCCACTTCCAGATCTGCTCGAAGCGGAACTTGGGTTGGCCGAGCTCCTCGAGGGTGCTGCGGAGGAGGTTCAGATCCACGCACCCGATGATGGCAGGCGCGCCAAGCCGGGTCCGGAGCGGGGTCACGGCGCGTCCCGAGGCCGCGCCGCCGGCGGACCCCGCGGGACCCCTGCGGAGGCGATCCGGCGGCCGCCGCCGCGGAGGCCGGGCGGCGCCGTCAGCCGGGTCGGCCGAACCGCACGACGTTGCCCGCCGGGTCGGCGTGCGTGCCCTCGCGGGACCCGTCCGGGCGGTCCGACGGCGCCGTCGTCCGGCCGCCGGGGACGGAGGCCCACTCGCGGTGCAGCGCGTCAGGATCGTCGACCGCGGCGCGCGCGAGGCCCCGCGCGCCCGGGACGCCCGGCTCGTCCGCGACGACGCGCAGCTCCAAGCCGTCCCGGGTCGCGACGCCGCCGCCGTCCGGGTCCTCGTGGACCTCGAAGCCCAGGGCGCGGTAGTGGGCCAGCCAGGCCGGCACGTCGGGGGCGGCAAAGACCGGGACGAGGGCGCGGAGCACCGCGCCGGTGCCGGCCGGGAGCGCCACGAGGGCCGCCGCCGGGCCGGCCTCCACCGTGAACGCGGGGCCCCCCGGACCGCCGGCACCCACCGCGGCCGCCGGGCCGGGACCGTCGGCGGTCGCCCCGCGGCCCGGTCCTGCGGCGCCCGCGCGACGGACCAGGACGCGCCGGCCCTCGTCCTCCGGGACGTCGCCCGTCCGGAGCCGGAAGTCGACCCGCTGCTGGCCGGTGAAGAACACGAGCCGGACGGGGACGCCGTCCTCCTCGTCCTCGTCCGCGGCGACGATCACGGGGGCGATCTCCTCGATCCACGCCTCGCCGGTGAACGCCGCGAGGTCGTCGACGTGGAGATCGACGTCGAAGTCCGCCAGGGAGTCGCCCGTGCCCTCCGCGGCCTCGCGGGACCCGCGCAGGACGACGGCGAGCACGTCGTCGCGCCGGCCGGCCCACGCGACGATCGACCCGAGCAGCGGATGGTCCGGCGCGTCCATCCGCGGATCGTCGCAGGCGTCGTGGTCGGGTCCCGCGCGGTCCGCCGGCCGGCAAGGCGCCCAGCGGGTTGGTGCTCCCGCGGGACCCGCACCGCCCTCGTCCTCGGAGACCAGTCTCCCGGGAGGACCCCGCCCTGCAGGGCGCCGACCGCGTCGTGCTGATCACCTCCCGCGCGCTACCGCGGGGTGATCGGCGCCGCGTCGCAGGACGGTGCGGCCCGCGCCGTAGCTCGGAGCCCCATTGACGCACGTGCCATCCTCTCCGGTCCATGGACGAGCGGGACCACCAGATCGGACTGCACGGGCTCGCCCTGCTGCGGTCCGGGGTCAAGGGCGACGCCATGGGGGTCCACCGACACCGCTCCGCGATCGCCGAGCTGCTCGGCGATCCCCAGGAGGCCGCGTCGCGGCGCCTGCCCGAGGTCAGCGTCCACGAGGGCTACGCCGCCTGGGCGACGTCCTACGACGAGCGCCGCAACCCGACGATCCGCGCCGAGGAACCCGTCGTCCGCGAGCTCCTGGTCGACCGTCCCGCCGGCGTCGCGGTCGACGTCGGCACCGGCACCGGCCGCCACGCCACCTGGCTGGCGGAGCAGGGCCACGAGGTGATCGGCGTCGACACCTCCCGCGCGATGCTCGACGTCGCCCGCATGCGCGCCCCGGACCTCGAGTGGATCGAGGCCGACCTCCGCGACCTGCCGCTCGACGACGCCTGCGCGGACATCGTCGTCTGCGGCCTGACGCTGTCGCACCTGCCGAAGCTCGACGGGATCTCCGAGCTCGCGCGGCTGCTGCGCCCGGGCGGCCGGCTCGTGATCTCCAACCCGCACCCGCTCGCGACCGAGGTCCTCCACGCCCGCGCCTGGACGACGACGGAGGACGGCATCCGCGTCCAGGTGCCCGAGTGGGCCCACGGCCTGGGCGCGTACGTCACGCGCTTCGTCGCCGCGGGCCTCGTCCCGAGCGCGCTCCACGAGCCCGCGCACGACGGGGAGGACCCGATGCTCGAAGGCATGCCCGCCGCCCTCGTCTGGGCCGCCGACCGACCGAAGGCCGCCTGAAATGCGCCTGCAGAAGTTCCTGGCCCACGCCGGCGTCGCCTCGCGGCGCGCGTCGGAGGAGATCATCTACGCGGGCCGCGTCACGGTCGACGGCCGGATCGTCGCCGACCCCGCGCGCGACGTCACGGTCGAGGACGACGTCCGCGTCGACGGTCGCAGCGTCGCACCCGCGGCCGACACGGTCGTCTACGCGCTGAACAAGCCCGCCGGCGTCGTCTCGACCGCGAAGGACACGCACCGGCGGGAGACCGTCGTCGACCTCGTGCCCGCCGGCGGCCGGCGGCTGTACCCCGTCGGCCGGCTCGACGCCGAGACCACCGGCCTGATCCTCCTGACCGACGACGGCGACCTCGCCGACCTGCTGACGCACCCGCGCTACGAGGTCGAGAAGGTCTACATCGCCGAGGTCATCGGCGGACCGGTCGGCCCCGAGACCGTGGAGGCGCTCCGCTCCGGCGTCCAGCTCGACGACGGCCCGACGCTGCCCGCCGGCGTCGAGCTGCTCAACCCGCAGCTGCTGCGGATCACGCTCCGCGAGGGCCGCAAGCGCCAGGTCCGCCGGATGTGCGAGGCCGTCGACCACCCCGTGATCTCGCTCCGCCGCGTCAAGCTCGGCCCGCTCGACGTCGGCCGCCTGAAGCCGGGGGAGTGGCGGGTGCTGGAGGCCTCCGAGGTCGCCGCGCTGCGCGCCGCGCCCCGCGGGCCGCACGCCCGCTGAGGCCGGCACCGGAGGGGGCCGTGGGGCGACCCGCGGCGCGCGGTGCGATCATCCGCCGGATGCGGCTGCACGCCCTCCGCGGGGCCATCTCCGTCGAGCACGACGACGCGGACGAGATCCTCGCCCGGACCACCGAGCTGATGCACGAGCTCCTCGACCGCAACGCCCTGCGGCCCGACGACGTGGTCTCGTGCATCTTCACGGCGACACCGGACCTCAAGGCGGCGTTCCCCGCCGCCGCCGCACGCCAGATGGGCTTCGACCAGGTGCCCCTGATGTGCGCGGTCGAGATCGACGTCCCCGGCGCGCTGCCGAAGATCATCCGGGTGATGGCCCACTACCACTCCGCCGACGAGGACCACCGCGCCTCGCACGTCTACCTCGGCCGCGCGAAGGCGCTGCGCCGGGACCTCGACTCCGCGCAATAGGAGGGGGCCGGGCCCCGCCCTGAGCGTCTCGGGGTCGGGGCGCGTCGGACTGCGGCGCGGCCCAGGGCATCCGGAAGAGGGGGCCGGGCCCCGCCCTGAGCGTCTCGGGGTCGGGGCGCGTCGGACTGCGGCGCGGCCCAGGGCACCCGGAACGGGCTTGAACCTGCGGGGACGGCCGAACGCCGCCGGACAGCGGTCCGCGGGGCCTTCGTGGGACCATCACACCGTGCCGCTGAAGATCACCGACCGCGCCGCGAAGATCCCGCACTACCCCACCGCGGGCGGCTACAGCCTGCCGGACGGCGTCGCGCTCCTCGCCTCCAACGAGTGCCCCGACCCGCCGCTGCCCGAGGTCGTCGCCGCGGCAGCCGCCGCGCTCGCCGCGACCAACCGCTACCCGGACCCGGCGTACCGCCCGCTGCGCGAGGCGCTGGCGGAGCACACCGGGGTCGACGCGTCGCTGATCGCCGTCGGCAACGGCTCCTGCGAGGTCCTGCTGGCCCTCGGCGAGGCGCTGCTCGACCACGACTCCGAGCTCGTCTACGCCTGGCCGGCCTTCTCGGTCTACCCGCACCTCGAGGCCGCCTCCGGCGCGACCGCGATCCGCGTCCCGCTCGACGGCGACCACCGCCACGACCTCGACGCGCTCGCCGCCGCGATCACCGACAAGACACGTCTCGTCATCGTCTGCAACCCGAACAACCCGACGTCGACCGCCGTCGGCCTCGACGAGATCCGCGCGTTCCTCGCGAAGGTCCCCGAGGACGTCGTCGTCCTCCTCGACGAGGCCTACATCGAGTTCGCCGAGCAGTACCGGCCCGAGGACTCGGTCCCGCTGCTGCAGGAGCACCCGCACCTGATGCTGCTGCGGACGTTCTCCAAGCTCTACGGCCTCGCCGGGCTGCGGGTCGGCTACGGCCTCTGCAGCTCACCGGAGCTCGTCGCCGCCGTCGAGCGCGTCCGCCAGCCGTTCGTCGTCAACGTCGCCGCGGCCGCCGCGGCGACCGAGGCCCTGCGCCACCCCGGCGCGACGCAGGCGCGGATCGCCCAGGCCCGCGAGTCCCGCGCCGCGCTCGCCCACGGCCTGCGGGCGCTGGGCATCGAGCCCGCCGCATCGGAGGCGAACTTCAGCTGGTTCGACCTGCCGGCCCCCGCCGGCGCCTCCGACGACGAGCGCGGCGCGCTGGAGACCCACGTCATCGGGACCCTGCGCGACGCCGGCGTCCTCGTCCGCTCCGGCGGCGCCCTCGGCCGCGCCGGCGCGCTGCGGGTCACCTACGGCACGCCGCAGGAGAACGAGCGCTTCCTGACCGAGCTGCGGGCCGCGCTGGCCTGAGCGTCCGGCCCGGGGCTCCGGCCCGCGGTGCGACCGCGCGACCCGGGCGCCCGGGCTCGGTCGGTCCGTCCGGGGCGGTCGGTGGGCCGGACGAATCGCGCCGTCGTCGTCGACTACCCTTTCCGTGACCGCGCTCACACGGAGGGCGGCCCCGACGACCGCCGGCGTGCTTCGACTCCTCCCTCCCGCGGCCCTCGCCGCCCTCGTCCTGGCCGGCTGCGGCGGCGACGACTCGCGCCCACCGACGGCCACCGTCGCCGCGACGGACCCCGCGTCCGTCACCTGCCGCGACTACCCGACGCCGCGGCGCGAGACGTGCGAGAGCTCGTACTTCGCCTGCCGCGAGGACCGCGCCGAGATCATCGACGACATCGACCGCGGCTCCCGCCCCGACCGCCGCACGATCAGCGTGGCGTACGCCAAGTCCTACTGGGGCGACTGGGACGAGGACACCCGCGCGGCGGCCCGCAAGGGCTGCCTGCGCGCGTTGCCCCGCTGACCACCCCGGGGACGCGCCGGTCGCCCGCCGGCGCGACGGACCGGCCGTGCCCGACCCGCCGGCGCGCCCGTGGACTAGGTTGCGGCGGTGCGCTCGGTCGTCCAGGACTACATCGAATCGATCCTGGGGGACTGCACCGCGGACCGCTCCGGCGCGGTCGCCGACTACATCCCCGAGCTCGCGGCCGCCGAGCCCGACCGCTTCGGCGTGTGCGTCGCCAGCGCCGACGGCTACGTCTACGAGGCCGGCGACTCGCGCGTCCCGTTCACGATCCAGTCGATCTCCAAGCCGTTCACGTACGGCCTGGCGCTCGCCGACCGCGGCCTGGAGGCCGTCGACGCGAAGGTCGGCGTCGAGCCCTCCGGCGACGCGTTCAACGAGATCAGCCTCGACCGCGAGTCCGGCCGCCCGCGCAACCCGATGATCAACGCCGGCGCGATCACCGCCGCGTCGCTGGTGGCCGGCGACGACGACGCCGCGACGTTCGAGCGGATCCGCCGCGCCTACTCCGCCTACGCCGGCCGCGAGCTGCAGCTGGACGAGGCGGTCTACGAGTCCGAGCGCCGGACCGGCCACCGCAACCGCGCGATCGGCCACATGCTGCGAACGGTCTCGATCCTCGAGGACGACCCCGAGCCCGTCGTCGACCGCTACTTCCGCCAGTGCTCGCTGCTCGTCGACGCCCGGGACCTGGCGATGATGGCCGCCACGCTCGCCAACAACGGCATCCAGCCGCTGACCGGTGAGCAGGTCCTGGCGCCGCACCTCGTGGAGCGCGTGCTCTCGGTGATGACGACCTGCGGCATGTACGACGGCGCGGGGGACTGGGTCAGCGGCGTCGGCATGCCCGCCAAGAGCGGCGTCGGCGGCGGCGTGCTCGCCGTGCTGCCGGGCCAGATCGGCGTCGCGGTCTTCTCACCCCGGCTGGACATCCACGGCAACAGCGTCCGCGGCGTGCAGGCCTGCCGCCGGCTCTCCCGCGAGCTCGAGCTGCACTTCCTCCACGTGTCCCGCGGCGCCCGCTCGGCGGTCCGCGCGTCCTGGGACCTGGTCGACCGGCCGTCGCGCCGGCGCCGCACGCCCGAGGAGGAGGGCGTCCTGCGGGAGCATGGCCGCCGCGCCCGGATCTACGCGCTCCACGGCGACCTGCGCTTCGCCGGCGCCGAGACCGTGGTGCGCGAGATCGCGCGCCGCAGCGACGACCTCGAGCTGCTCGTCCTCGACCTGCGCCGCGTCGACGAGGTCGCCGGGGTCGCGCGCCGGATGCTCGCCGAGTTGCGCGAGCGGCTGCGCGCCTCCGGCTGCGAGGTCTCGATCGTCGACCCCGATGGCGTGCTGCCCGAGCCCGAGCACGACGACCAGTCCTGGCCGCCGCGCCACGGCGGCCTCGACGGGGCGGTCGAGTGGTGCGAGGACGACCTGCTTGCCCGCTACGGCTCGCCGACCTGCAGCCTCGAGCACGTCGCGCTGGAGGACCACCCGCTCGTCGCGGGCCTGGACGCCGGCCAGCTCGCCGTGCTCCGGGAACTCCTGCGGCCGCGGACGGCCGCGGCGGGCGACGTGCTGGCGCGCCGCGGCGACGCGCCGGTCGGCATCCACCTGATCCTCTCCGGCCGCGTGACGGTCAGCGTCGACGGCCCCGACGGCCGGCCGCGCCGCGTCGCGACCCTGTCGGCGGGCATGAGCTTCGGCGAGCTGGCGCTCGTGGCGGGCCGCCCGCACGCGGCCGACGTCCACGCCGACGGCCCGGTCGACCTGCTCGTCCTGGACCCCGAGGCGTTCGCGGTCCTCGGCGCCGAGGCGCCGGCCGTGCGGCTCGGCGTCGTCGAGGGCGTCGTGACGCGGATCTTCGAGACCGACGGCCGCGCAGCTCGGGCGATCGCGACGCGCACGCTGGCGGGGGCCGGCGGCGAGCCGGTGCCGTCGCCGGCCTGAGGCGCTCGCGCGACCCTGCCGGCGGGCGCCGGCAGGTGTCGGACGGCCGACGGATCGCTGCGGCCTGGGGATTCCGGCAGCCGACGGGTCCCGGACGGCCGACGGGTCCCGGACGGCCGACGGGTCCCGGACGGCCGACGGGTCCCGGACAGCCGACGGGTCCCGGACAGCCGACGGGTCCCGGACAGCCGACGGATCCCCGACTGCCGACGATCCCTCCGGGCCCTCGCGCGACGCCGCGGCCGACGGACCGCGGGTCCGGCGGTCACAGGACGTTCCCACCCCGGCGCGCGGGGCGGCCTACCGTCGGCTCCACGATGGACGCCTGGGAATCCGGCCTGTTCGACGACGACCTGGCCGCCGACGTGCGCGGGGACTGGGAGGCCGCCCTCGCCGGGGGCGCCACGCCCGCCCGCGCCACGCGCCGCCTGGTCGAGGACTGGCTCGACGAGGTCGCGGGCTCCGTGGCGCTCGCGGCCGCCTTCTGGATCGCGCTGGCCGCGCTCCAGCTGCGGGCCGGGGCGCTGGAGGTCGACGTCCGCGACCGCGCCGTCCGCGCGATCGGCCGCGGCGAGGACCTCGACCGCTGGGAGCAGGGCCCGTTCGGCCTCGAGCGCGACGAGGGGGAGGACGCTCGCAACGAGGTCGCCGACCGCCGCCACGTGACGGCGGCGCTGCGTGCCCGCCTGCTGCGCGCGCCCGTGGTGGACGGCGCGCCGGGCGGCGTGCACCGCGCCTGACGGACGCCGGCAGGGTCGCGGCCCGGCCCGGCCGCACGGAGACGCGGAAGTCCCATCGAGGTCGGAACGCCTCGGGTACGGACCTCGGCGGCCGACGGATCCTGTCGGGCGGGACGGAGCGTCTCGTCGAGTTGTGGACCTCCGGGGTACCCAACTCGACGGGGGCCGGGTCCGGATCGGGCGGGACGGAGCGTCTCATCGAGTTGTGGACCTCCGGGGTACCGAACTCGACGGGGCCGGGTCGGACCGGCCGCGGCGGTCAGTCGTCGCCGTCGTGGTCCCCGCCACCGGTGACGACGGCGTACGACGCGGTGAGCCGCACCGTGCGCTCGACGGACGAGGACGTCAGGACCTCGACCTCGTAGCGGGCGCGGCCCTCGTCCTCGACGTCGATGCCGGTGACGAGGCCCTTGACGCGCTTGGTCGCGGCGCTCGCGGCCTTGCCGGCCGTCGCGTACGTCAGGCCGTCGCGGTCCTCGTTCGTGGTCCGGGTGGCGCGGAACGCGCGATCGAGGTGGACCTCGCGGGCCTTCCCGGCCTTCGTGAGCACGGTGACGTCGTAGGTGACGCGGCCGCCGTCGGCGTCCCGCTCGATCTGGGTCACCCGGCCGGAGACGGCGCGCAGCGCCGCGGCACGGGCCTTCGTCGCCTGGGCGTGGGTCAGGCCGTCGTCCCCGGCGTGGGCGGCCCGCGGGGTGGCGGGGACGTGGGCGGTCGGAGCGGCCGTCGCGCCGGTGGCCGGGGAGACCACGGCCGGACCGGCGGCGGGCACGACCACGCCGGACGACGTGCCGCCCGCATCGGGCCGGTCGACGGCGCCGGCGACGGCGGCGCCGCCCGCCGCGGTGACGGCGGCGATGGCGGTGACGGTCAGGGCGGTGCGGGGGCGGATCATGGACGGCTCCTCGTTCGGGGATCTCAGCGGTGGTCGGGTCCGGGCCGGTCGTGCCGGGGACCCTGGGCACCGCTCGGGACCGAGGCTAGGGAGGGGCACATGAGCGTTCGATGAGAGCCGCCCGGTCCACGGCGCACCCGTCGCCTCGGCGGCCGGGGCAGCCAGTCACCCGTCGTCCACCGACCCGCCCGCCCCGGGGCATGCGGCCGCCGTCCGTCCTGGTCTGCCCGTTCCGGCCGGCCCGTTCCCGCCCGCTCGCCCCGCTGCCGGGTCGCGCGACCAGCTGCCCGCACGTCCAGGCGACCACGTGCGCCTCCCCGGGCGTATCTCGCTGGTGATTGGATCCATTCACCAGCGACATAGCGCCTCGGGGCGCATGCGTCTCCGGCGTGACCGACGCCCGTGCGCGGGCCCCGACGTCGAGCGCCCTGCCCGCCGTCCTGCCTGTCGATTCCCGGCCGTCCTGCCCGCCGATTCCCGGCCGTCCTGCCCGCCGATCCTCGGCCGTCCTGCCCGCCGATTCCCGGCCGTCCTGCCCGCCGATCCTCGGCCGTCCCGCCCGCCGATCCTCGGCCGTCCTGCCCGCCGATTCCCGGCCGTCCTGCCCCCCGATCCTCGGCCGTCCCGCCCGCCGATCCCGGCCGCCGGCCGGCCGGGGCCGGCGGTGGAAGCGTCGGCGTTGTCCGTCGGCGTTGTCCGTCGGCAGGGAGGCCGATCGGGCCGTCCGCGTTGCCTGCCGCCGGGAGGGCGTTCGCGGGTCCGCGTCACGCGTCGGCCGGGGCGGTGATCGGGGATGCCCGTGTTGCCGCCAGCCGCCCACGGTGCGCCCGCCGTTCGTGCCACCTGTGGCCCAGTAGGGCGATCGAGGTGTCCGTGTCGCAGTCGGGCGCCCACGGCGAGCCAGGCGCTCGTGCGCCCGTCGGCCAGCCGGCGAAAGAAGCGACCGCCTCTCCGTCAGCCGCCGACGGAGAACCAGGCGTCCACCCCGCCCGCCGCCGGGACGGGCACCCGCCTCTCCGTCAGCCGCCCACCGAGAACCAGGCGTCCGTCCCGCCGCCGTCGCGGTCCTCGACGCCCGCCCGGCCGCCGTGGGCCTCGGCGACGGCCGCGACGATCGCGAGGCCCAGCCCGGTCCCGCGTCGTTCCCGCCGGTCCCCGGCGCCGGTCACGAAGCGGTCGAACACGCGGCCCCGCAGGTCGTCCGGCACGCCCGGCCCGCGGTCGAGCACGTGCAGCCGGACCTGAGCGTCGGGGACCGCACCGACGTGCAGCTCGGTGTCACCGGCGCCGTGGCGCAGCGCGTTCTCGGCGAGCCCCGTCAGCGCGCGGGCCAGGTCGCCGCGGCGCGCGGCCACGCCGTCCGGGGCACGGGGATCGATCGTCACCTCGAGGGCCCGGCCCTCCGCGGCGAACGCGCCGGAGCAGCGGTCGCGGACGTCCTCGAGCAGCGGCCGCAGCCGGACCTCGGCGCGGTCGTCCGGGCGCTCGGCCTCGGCGCGCGCCAGGACCAGCAGGTCCTCCGCCAGGCGTTCGAGGCGCCGGGTCTCGTCCGACGCGGACGCGAGGGCGGCGCGCAGCGCGTCGGCGTCCCGCTCGCCGCGCCCGGCCAGGTCGAGCTCGGTGCGCAGGATCGTCAGCGGGGTCCGCAGCTCGTGGCTGGCGTCGGCCGCGAACGCGCGCTCGCGGCGGAAGCCCTCCGCCTGCCGGTCGAGCATCGCGTTCAGGGTCCGGCCGAGGCGGGCGATCTCGTCGCGGGAGGGCGGCACCGGCAGCCGCTCGTCCGACGGCCCGGCGATGCCCTCGGCCCGCCGGCGCATCGCCTCGACCGGCCGCAGCGCCCCTGCGGCGAGGCCCCAGCCGAGCACGGCGGACAGCAGGACCGCGACCGGCAGGCCGACGAGCAACGCGGTGTCGAGCGAGCGGACGGCCGCGTCGCGCTCGTCCGTCGAGACGGCCGCCACGACGATCGGCAGGTCGGCGCGGTCGTCGTCGACCGGGCGCGCCAGGATCCGGGCGGCGAACCGGTCGGTGTCGCCGTCGTCGTCGCGCAGCCCGACGTCGCGCCGGGGGACGGTGACGTCGTCCCCCGCGGCCCGGCCGCGCTCGCCGGCGTCCAGCAGCGGGGCGGCGGCCAGTCCCGGGCTCGCCGCGAGGACCCGGCCGGAGCGGTCGAGCACCTGGACCGCCACGGCGTCCTCGTCGGCCTCGCCGGCGGGCACCGCGGCGGCGGGGGAACGGCCCGCGACGAGCGATCCGGCGACGTCCGCGACCCGGCCCTCCAGCGTCCGGTCCAGGCCGTCGTCGAGCCCGCCGGTGACCTGGCCGCGCAGGAACGCCCCGAGCCCGGCGAGGACGAGCGCCATCGCCAGGGTCGACGCGACGACCACCTGCAGGCGCACCGACAGGCGGCTCACGCGGGATCCCCGTCGGCGTCGAGCCGGTAGCCGACGCCGCGCACGGTGGCGATCAGGGTGGTCCCGAACGGCCGGTCGACCTTCTGCCGGAGGTAGCCGACGTAGACGTCCACGACGTTGGAGCGCGGGTCGTACGCGTCGTCCCACGCCGCCTCCAGCAGCGCCCGGCGGTCCAGGGCCTCGCCGGGCCGGCGGGCGAGCGCCTCCAGCAGCGCGAACTCCTTCGCCGACAGGTCGAGCTCCTCCTCGCCGTGCCACGCCCGGCGGGCCGCCGGATCCACCCGCAGCGGCCCCGCGACGAGCACCGGGTCCAGCGTCGCCGGGCCGCGCCGCCCGAGCGCCCGCAGCCGCGCCTCGAGCTCGCCGAAGTCGAACGGCTTGACGAGGTAGTCGTCCGCGCCGCCGTCCAGGCCGGCGATCCGGTCCTCGACCTCGCCGCGCGCCGTCAGCATCAGGACGGGCGTCCGCACGCCGTCGGCGCGCAGCCGGCGGCAGGTCTCGAAGCCGTCGATCGTCGGCAGGCCGACGTCGAGGACGACGACGTCGTAGGCGGTCGAGCCGGCCCGCCACAGCGCCTCCTCGCCGGTGCCGGCGAGGTCGACGGCGTGTCCGGACTCGCGGAGCCCGCGCGCCAGGAGCGTCGCGAGCTTCGCCTCGTCCTCGACGATCAACAGGCGCACGGGGGAGGACGGTAGTGCGTCCGGGCCGGGACGTGGCGCGCATACGCTCGCCAGCCGGGACATCGCGTCGAGTTGGGTACCTCCTGGGTACCGAACCCGATGCGCACCCGGCGCCTGACGACGCGGGACCGCATCGCGTCGAGTTGGGTACCTCCT
>NZ_JBFAPC010000012.1:34053-59120 GCF_040675535.1 Patulibacter sp. NPDC049589
GCATCGCGTCGAGTTGGGTACCTCCTGGGTACCGAACCCGATGCGCACCCGGCGCCTGACGACGCGGGACCGCATCGCGTCGAGTTGGGTACCTCCCGGGTACCGAACCCGATGCGCAGCGCGCCGTCGCCTGCCGGCCCGCACCCGGTGGCCGTCTCCCGTGACCCGCCGTTCCCATCGCCGCCCGCGCGGTGCGCTACGCTCGGCTGGTCGATGTCGACGACCGCCCCTCGAGTCCTGCCTTCCGCAGCCGAGTATTCCCCGGTCGTCGCTCTGCGCCCCGACGCGTCCTTCGTGGACGTGTACGCGTGGCGCTCCTGGCGATTTCGCTAGGCCCTCGGTCGCCGTGTCCCGCTGAGCAGGGGCAGGCCTCCGTCCCCCTCCCGCGGGGGACGAGCGATCGAGTGCCGGAAGACCACTCCGCCGCCGGGACGGTGACCACCCCAACCCATTGACCGAGTGCGGACGTACCGTGAGCAGACGCTCGATCGGGCGTTCGTGAGGAGCAGCAGATGAGCATCGAGACCACGCCCGGCGGCAGCGGCGCAGCACTCCCGAAGGCGCCGTACGAGCTGGCGCAGCGACGACCCGAGCACGGCGCCGGGACGACGCTGGAGATCGCCGGCCGGCGGATCGGGGGCGGGGCCTTCGCGACGATCGCCGGGCCCTGCACCGTCGAGACCGAGGACCAGACCCTGTCGACCGCGCGGATCATGCGGGACGTCGGCGTCCAGTTCTTCCGCGGCGGCGCGTACAAGCCGCGCAGCTCCCCGTACAGCTTCCAGGGCCTCGGCCAGGAGGGCCTCGACATCCTCCGGCGCGCCAAGGACGAGACCGGCCTGCCGATCGTCACCGAGCTGACCGACGTCCGCGACGTCGAGGCCGTCGCCGAGGTCGCCGACGTGATCCAGGTCGGCGCGCGGAACATGCAGAACTACCCGCTGCTGATCGAGATCGGGCGCAGCGGCGTGGCGACGCTGATCAAGCGCGGCCTGGCGGCCTCGCTCGACGAGCTCCTGATGGCCGCGGAGTACGTGCTGGCCCAGGGCAACCCGAACGTGGTGCTCTGCGAGCGCGGAATCCGCACGTTCGAGACGTCGACCCGCTTCACGCTCGACATCGCCGCCGTGCCGGTGCTCAAGGAGCGCACGCACCTGCCGGTCGTCGTCGACCCGTCGCACGCCGCGGGGCGCCGGGACCTGGTCCTGCCGCTGTCGATGGCGGCGGCGGCCGCGGGCGCCGACGGGATCATCGTCGAGACGCACCCCGACCCCGCCAACGCCGTCTGCGACGGCCCGCAGCAGCTCCACGCGAGCGGCTTCGGCGCGTACCTGCGGCAGGTGGAGGCGGCCGCGGCGCTGGCCGGGAACGTCCCCGCGCCGGTCTCCGTCCCCGCGTAGCCCGTCCGCGACCGCGCTCCGCGAAGGACCGCGACGGACCCATAGGATCGGGCCACCGACCGGGCGCGCGCCCGCTCGGTGGCCGCCGCCCCCCGACCGCACCAGCCAAGGACCACCACCGGATGGACGTCCGCTTCGACCCCTCGGGGCCGCTCAAGGGCCGGCTCACGCCGCCCGCCGACAAGTCGATCAGCCACCGCGCCGCCATGGTCGGCGCCATGGCGCTCGAGCCCGTGACGGTCACGAACTACCTGGCCGCCGAGGACACGCTCTCGACCCTGAAGGCGATGGGGACGCTCGGCGCGCTCGTCCAGCGGGACGGCTCCCGCGTCGTCCTGCGCGGCGTCGGGATGCGCGCGCCGGACGCCCACGGCGACGTCATCGACGTCGGCAACGCCGGCACTCTGATGCGCCTGCTGCCGGGCTGGCTGGCCGGGCAGGAGGGCCGCTCGTTCCGCTTCGACGGCGACGCCTCCATCCGCCGCCGCCCGGTCGACCGGATCGCCGAGCCGCTGCGCCTGATGGGCGCGAACATCGAGGCGACCGATGGCCGCCTCCCGCCGTTCACGGTCCACGGCACCCACCTGCGGGGCATCACCTACGAGCTGCCCGTCGCGTCCGCGCAGGTCAAGAGCTGCGTGCTGCTCGCCGGCATGCTGGCCGAGGGCGACACCACCGTCGTCGAGCCCGTCGCCTCGCGCGACCACACCGAGCGCCTGCTGTCGCGGCTGGGCGTGCCGCTGTGGCGCGAGGGCGACCGCATCACCGTCGGCCACGTCGACGAGCTGACCGTCGAGGACATCCACGTCCCGGGGGACATCTCCTCCGCCGCGTTCCCGATCGTCGCCGGCGTCCTCGTCCGCGGGTCGCGCCTGCTGATCGAGGGCGTCAACGTCAACTGGACTCGCACGGGGATCCTCGCCGTGCTGGAGCGCATGGGCGCCGTCGTCGTCGGCGAGCGCGAGCGGCGCCAGGACGGCGTCGTCCCGGGCGACGAGCCGACCGCGGACCTCGACGTCGCCTTCGGTCCGCTGAAGGGCACCACCGTCGAGGCCGAGGAGGTCCCGCTGGTGATCGACGAGCTGCCGCTCGTCGCGCTGCTCGGCTGCTTCGCGGAGGGCGAGACGATCGTCCGCGGCGCGGAGGAGCTCAAGCACAAGGAGTCCGACCGGATCGCGACCGTCGTGAACGGCCTGCGCGGCCTGGGCGCCGACATCGAGGCCACCGACGACGGCTTCGTCGTGCAGGGCGGCACGGGGATCCGCGGCGGCACGATCGAGGCGCACGGCGACCACCGCCTGGCGATGCTCGGCGCGGTCGCCGGCCTGGCGTCGCGCGAGGGCGTCACGGTCGTCGGGATGGAGGCCGCCGAGGTCTCCTACCCGGGCTTCGGCGAGCACGTCGCGCGGCTGCAGCGCCGCGCGGCCGGCGAGTAGCGCCGCGTCCCCGGGCCGCGTCCGGCCGTCGGCCGGGGCCCGGCACGGGCGGACCGCCCCGCCCGCCCGGGCCTCAGGAGTCCCAGCGCACCCGCGCGACGACGAACCACTCGCCGTCGAGCAGGATCTCGCCGCCGAGCTCCTCGGCCAGGCGGTCGCCGTCCAGGTAGCGCTTGAAGACGCGGTGGTGCGAGCCGTCCTGGAGGACGCGATCCTGCCAGCCCTCGGGCTCGACGCCGTCGCGCAGCGCGGAGTCGACGACGAGGAGCTCGCTGCCCAGTCGGCGCGCCTCGCGCAGGAACGCGGCGCGCTCCTCCTCGTCGAGGTGGCCGTAGAAGTGCCCGGTGAAGACGCGGTCGAAGACGCCGTCGGCGAACGGCGCGTTCAGCGCGTCGCCGACGACCGCGAGGCCCTCCGGCAGACGCTCCTGCGTCAGGCGGACCATCTCGGTGCTCTGGTCGACGCCGACGAGGAACCCGCGCAGGTAGCGCGTGAAGTAGCCGGTGCCGCACGCGAGGTCGACGGTCCGCGCGGGCGGCAGGGCGCCGAGGGCGCGGACGAGGCGGTCGAGCTCCTCCGTCCAGCCGGGCCGCTGGCGCTCGGCGAACAGGCCCGACCCGTCGAACCAGTCGTCGTACTCCCCGGCCCGCAGGTCGTAGTACGTGTGGGTCGCGGCATCGACGGCGAACGGCATCGGCTCCCCGGTGCCCGGATCGGCGGCAGCGCACGCGCTGAACGGATGTGATGCGGTGGTGCACTAGCATCACTTCCATGCGCACCACCCTGGAGCTCGACGACGATGTCGTCGCCGCCGCCCGCGAGCTGGCCGCCGGGGAGCGCCGGTCGCTCGGCTCTGTCGTCTCCGAGTTGGCGCGTCGCGGACTCACGCCCGCTCGGGTCGAGGCGACGGGTGGCCTGCCGGTCATCCGCGTGCCCGCCGGCACGCCTCCGATCACTCCGGAGATGGTCCGCCGCGCCCTCGACGAGTCCTGACGCACCGTGGCGCTGCTCGACGTCAACGTCCTCGTCGCGCTCGCCTGGGACTCGCACGTCCACCACGCCGCGGCCCGTTCGTGGTTCGTCGGCGGCGGATCGGAGGACTGGGCCACGTGCCCGGTCACCGAGAGCGGATTCGTGCGCGTCTCGTCGAACCCTCGCGCGCTCCCGGCCGCGATCGGGATCGCCGACGCGCTCGCCGTGCTCCGGGGCATGCGGGCCGTGGGGACGCACCGGTTCCTCGCCGACGACGTCTCGCCGACCGATCACGACGTGCCGGCCGTGAGCGGCCACCGGCAGGTGACGGACGCCCAGCTCCTCACGCTCGCCCGTCGGAGCCGCGTCCGGCTGGTGACGTTCGACGCGGCGATCGCGACGCTCGCCGGGGGACGCGACGTCGAGATCCTCACCGCCCTCTGATCGCACGATCGGGTCCGAGAGCGGTGGACCGCCGAGCATCAGTCGTCGAGCGGGTGCGCGGCCTCGTCCTGCCGCAGCCGCAGGCCGAACAGGACGACCAGCGCGGCGCCGGCCGCCACCACGCCGGTGGCCACGAACACCGCGGCGACCCCGAACAGCGATCCCGCCGGCCCGGCGAGCGCCATCGACACCGGCATCAGGCCGAGCGAGACGAACCAGTCGAGGCTGGCGACGCGGCCCTGCAGGCGTGCCGGGACGCGGCGCTGCAGCAGCGTCCCCCAGATCACCTGCCCGCCGGCGTCGACGAGCCCGACGACCACCAGCACGAGCACCATCGCCCAGAGGACGTCCAGGAACCCGATCAGGACCAGGGGCAGCGAGCCGAAGCCCCACATCAGGAGCATCGCCGTCAGGTACCGGCGGGGCAGCGGGCGCGAGGACACCAGCAGCGCGCCGAGCGCCGACGACACCCCGTAGGCCGCCAGCAGGAGCCCGTACTCCGACGACCCGCCGCCGGTCTGGTCGCGCACCGCGAACGGCAGCAGCACCTCGATCGGGCCGAGCAGGAAGAGGATCGTGATCGTGGCGAACAGCAGCGTCCCCCACAGCCAGCGGTGCACGCGGACGTAGCGCGCGCCTTCCGCCATCTCGGCGACGACGGCCCGGACGCCCACGGCGGCGTCTCCCGCGGCCTCGCGCGGCGGGAGCGGGACGGAGCCCATCGCCAGCAGGAACGCGACCGACGCCGCGTACGTGCCGGCGTTGGCGAGCATCGCCGCGCCCGGGCTGGCCGCGGCGACGAGCAGCCCACCGAGCGCCGGGCCCGCGGCCTGCAGCGCCAGCGGCCGGATCACGCCCTCCAGGCCGTTGGCGGCCAGCAGCTCGTCGGCGGGCACCAGCTGCGGGACGAGGGCCACGAACGACGGGAGGAAGAACGCCTCCGCGGACCCGATCAGGAGCCCGCCGACGGCGAGGTGCCAGAGCTCCAGCGCGCCGGAGACCGCGAGCACCCCGAGCGTCAGGGTCACGACGCCGCGGACGACGTCGGCCAGCAGCATCACCCGGCGGCGCGGGAGCCGGTCGGCGACGACGCCGCCGATGAGCACGCAGGACACGAGCCCGACCGCGAACAGCGTGGCGACGAGCGACAGCTGGACCGGCCCGCCGCCGAGCTCGATCACCTGCCACGCCAGCGCGACGAGCCACAGCCCGTCCCCGACGAGGGAGATCGCGAGCCCCGCCCACAGGAGACGGAGGTCCCGGTGACGGAGTGGTCGCAGGGCCCGCACGACCACCGGTTGTAGCGCGGCGCGGGGCCGGCCGGGAGCCGGTGGGTGCGCGGCCCGCGGGCCCGGCGGGTTCGAACCACGGCGCCGGCGGGGCGCACGCGGCGGGGGCGGGCGGGCACCGTCACGGAGGGGCGCTCTATCCTCGGCGGGATGCTCGTCGCGATCGACGGCCCCGCCGGGGCCGGGAAGTCCACCGTGGCGCGCGCCGTCGCGGCGCACCTGGGGTTCACCTACCTGGACACCGGGGCGATGTACCGCTGCGTGGCGCTGGCCCGCGTGCAGGACGAGTCGGCGGCCCACAAGCGGCCCGTCGAGGACCTCCGCATCGACTTCGACGGCGACCGCGTGATGCTCGACGACATGGACGCCACGGAGGCGATCCGGACCCCGGCGGTCAGTCAGCGGGCCTCCGAGGTGGCCACCGACGCGGCGGTCCGCGCGGTGCTCGTCGGGCGCCAGCGGGCGCTCACGCAGCGCGGCGACTGGGTCGCGGAGGGTCGCGACATCGGCACCGTCGTGCGCCCCGACGCCGAGCTGAAGGTCTTCCTGACCGCCTCCGACGAGGAACGCGCCGGCCGCCGGGCCGCCGAGACCGGGCGCGCCCTGGACGAGGAGCTCGCGGACCTCCGCGAGCGCGACCGCCGCGACAGCACCCGCGAGGCCTCGCCCCTGCGCCAGGCCGACGACGCGGTCCTCGTCGACACCACCGGCCTCGACATCGACGAGGTCGTCTTCCGGATCGCCGAGCTGGCCCTGCGCACCCGCGCGGGCGAGCCGTCCGTCCGGCCCACTCTTCCGAAGGACCCCGCATGAGACAGGTCGCCATCGTCGGCTTCCCCAACGTCGGCAAGTCGTCGCTGGTGAACCGCCTCACCGGCCGGCGCGAGGCCGTCGTCCACGAGCGCTCCGGCATCACCCGGGACCGCAAGCACGTGGAGGTCGAGTGGAACGGGCGCAAGTTCGAGCTCGTCGACACCGGCGGCGTGGACGCGCTGGACCCCGACCCGATGGCCGCGGCCATCCTCGACCAGGTCCGCGCGTCGCTCCTGACGGCGGACGTCGTGGTGATGGTCGTCGACGCGAAGTTCGGACTGCGTCCGGGCGACGCCGAGCTCGCCGACATCCTGCGCCGCTGGAAGGGCCCGAAGATCGTCGCGGCCAACAAGATCGACGTCGGCAAGGACATCCCGGCCGCGGCCGAGTTCTACGGCCTCGGCCTCGGCGAGCCGATGCCGGTCTCCGCCGCGCAGGGACTCGGCACCGGTGACCTGCTCGACAAGATCGTCGAAGCGCTCCCGGAGGGCGACGACGACGAGGGCGCCACCGACGTCCTGCGCCTGGCGATCATCGGCCGGCCGAACGTCGGAAAGTCGACGATGTTCAACCGCCTCGTCGGCGACGAGCGCACGATCGTCTCCAACGTCGCGGGCACCACGCGCGACGCCATCGACCTGCCGATCCAGATCGACGGCCGCGACCTCGTGATCGTCGACACCGCCGGCATGCGCCGCCAGTCGAAGGTCTCCGAGTCGGTCGAGTACTACACGACGCTCCGCTCGCAGCGCGCCGTCGACCGCGCCGACGTCGCGATCGTCGTCTGCGACGCCGCCGACGGCGTCACCGCCCAGGACTTCCGGATCGCCGAGCTCGCCATGCGCGCCGGCTGCTCCACGCTCGTCGTGCTCAACAAGTGGGACGAGCACAACATGAGCGACGACGACCTGGCGCACGAGCGCGGCCACGTCCAGCAGAAGCTCCGCCTGCGCCCGCGGGTCCTGACGGCCAGCGCGATGACCGGCCGCAACATGCAGCGCGTGATCGCCGAGGCGATCGCGCTCGGGGACCGCCGCAAGGGCCGGATCCCGACGTCGCAGCTCAACCGCTTCCTCGGCGAGGTCGTCGAGGCCAAGCAGCCGCCGGCGGTCCGCGGCAACCGCCTGAAGATGCTCTACATCACGCAGGTGGGGGAGGAGCCGCCGCGCTTCTCGATCTCGGTCAACGACCGCGCCCGCGTCGTGCGGTCCTATGCGTACTTCGTCGAGAACCGCCTGCGTGCGCGGTTCGGCTTCGACGGCGTGCCGGTGATCATCGACTTCAACGAGCGCAACGCCCGCCGCAGCGAGGTCTCGATGACCACCGGCCGGCAGCGCCGGATCATCGAGGACGAGATGGCGGAGGAGTTCGGCCCGGAGGACGACCTCCCCGAGGTCGAGGAGTTCGAGGTCGACCCCGCGATCGACCACCTGGCGTGGATCGACACGGGCGACGGGCCGCTCGACGACGACTGACCGATGGCGCGGGCGCCCCGACGGCCGTCGCGGCGACGACTCGTCGCGGCGGCGGCGCTCGCGGCGCTGCTGACCGTCCTCGGCATCGTCCTGCTGCTGTCGGCGGAGGAGCCGGTCCCGGTCCGGCCGTCCGGCGCGTCGCTGCGGCTGGTCCCCGCCGACGCGCTGATCGCCGTCGAGGTCGCCGCCGACCAGACGCGGCCGGAGGTCGACGACGTCCTGCGCCGGCTCGACGACCTGCCGGGCGGGACGGCGCTGCTGGGCCGCGTCCGCGACGAGCTGCTGCCCGACGGCTGCCCGCGGATCGCGGTCAGTGCCCGCGAGGTCACCGTCGCGCTCGTCCGCACGCGCGCCGGCGGGCCCGCGGCGCCGCTGGTCCTGATCGAGCGCGGCGGCACGCGCACCGACGCCGGACCCGAGCGGCGCTGCGGCGGCCGGACGGCCCAGCGGCTCGGGCGCTTCGTCGCTGTCGGCCCGGCGTCCGTCGTCCGGCAGGCCCGTGCACTGCTCGGCGTCCTCGGCGCCCGGGGGTCCTTGGCGGCGCTGCCGCTGCGGCGGCGGCTGGCCGACGGGCTCCCCGGCGACCGGATCCTGACGGCGTGGCTCTCGCCCGACGGCGTCCGCCGCGTGCTCGCGACCCGGGGCCGCGGCGCCGCGACGCTCGCGGCCGCGCTCGACCGCCCCGTCCTGGGCGGCATCGCGATCGGCGCGACCCCGACCGACGACGGTGCCCACCTCGTCGTCCGCACCGACACCGCGCCGAACACCAGCCGCCCGTTCTCCGCCCGGGCGCCCGTCCTGGCCCCCGCGGGCGCCGTCGGGACGATTCTCACGACCGACCCGCTCGCCACGACGTCCCGCGTGCTGGACGCGATCGCGGCCTCGCGCGGGGAGGGCCCGCAGGACGTCGCGGCGCTCGTCTCCGCCGTCGTCGAGCGCATCGACGTGGCGACCGGCGGCGCCGTGCGGCGGGACGTCACCGGCGCGCAGCGCAGCCCGTCGGAGATCGTCCTGACGCCGGGACCCGACGCCGAGGGCGTCGCGACCAGCCGCGACTCGCGCGGCCTGGCGGTCACCGCGGTGGTGCCCGTGACCGACGGCCGCCGCGCCGCCGTCGCCCTCGCGCGGCTGCGGCCACGCCTGGCCCGGGCGCTGGGCGACCGCCGCTTCGCGGTCCACCGGGTCGCCGGGCACCGCTCGTGGTCGCTGCGCCTGCCGGGCGGGGGCGGGGCCGGGTACCTGGTCGACGGGGATCGGGTCGTCGTCTACACGTCGCGGGCCGGCGCCGAGGCCGTCCTGGGGCGCGGCCCGCGGCTCACCGACCGGGTCGAGTGGGACCGCGGGGACGCCGGAAGCCGAAATCTCACCATGTCGATAGGCTTTCTCGACTTCTCGCTGCTGCTGCGCGTCGCCGCCCCGCCGGACGCGAGCCTCCAGACCGCGGACCGTGCAGTGCTCGACGGTCTGCGGCGGGTGCGCTCGGTCCGCGTGCGGTCCCGCACGGACGGCCGCGAGGACACCCTTGACGTCGACCTCAGGATCCCATGAGCCAGTACGCCGATAACGAGTACCTGTTCACCTCGGAGTCCGTCTCCGAGGGCCACCCCGACAAGGTCGCCGACCAGATCTCGGACGGTGTCCTGGACGCGGTCCTCGCGAACGACTCCAACGTCGAGAAGGCCCGCGTCGCCTGCGAGGTGCTCGTCAACACGGGCCTCGTCGTGGTCTCCGGCGAGATCCGCACGGACGCCTACGTCGACGTGCAGCAGGTCGCCCGCGACACGATCAAGAAGATCGGCTACACGCACGGCGACCTCGGCTTCTCGTACGACTCGTGCGCCGTCCTGAACGCGATCGACCCGCAGTCCGCGGACATCGCCCAGGGCGTCGACGACGCGACCGAGCACAAGGGCGGCTCCGCCGACGAGTACGACCTGGAGGGTGCCGGCGACCAGGGCATCATCTTCGGCTACGCGACGAACGAGACGCCCGAGTACATGCCGGTCGCGATCCAGAACGCGCACCGCCTGGCCGAGCGCCTCGCCAAGGTCCGCAAGGACGGCGACCTCGACTACCTGCGCCCGGACGCGAAGACCCAGGTCTCCGTCCGCTACCGCGACGGCAAGCCGGTCTCGATCGACAAGCTCCTGATCTCCACGCAGCACACCGAGGACGTGCTCGATCAGCAGCAGATCAAGTCCGACCTCTGGGAGCACGTCGTCAAGCACGTGCTGCCCGCCGATCTGTACGACGAGAACACGCTGCTCCCCGAGTTCCTCGTGAACCCGACGGGCCGCTTCGTCATCGGCGGCCCGGTCGGCGACACCGGCCTGACCGGCCGCAAGATCATCGTCGACACCTACGGCGGCTCCGCCCGCCACGGCGGCGGCGCGTTCTCCGGCAAGGACTCCTCGAAGGTCGACCGCTCCGCCGCGTACGCGACGCGCTGGGTCGCCAAGAACGTCGTGGCCGCCGGCCTCGCCGACCGCGCCGAGATCCAGGTCAGCTACGCCATCGGCGTCGCGCAGCCGATCTCGATCCTGGTCGAGACGTTCGGCACCGAGAAGGTCGACCGCGCGAAGATCGAGAAGGCCGTCCGCTCGGTCTTCGACCTCCGCCCGCTGGCCTACCGCCGCCACCTGAACCTGTTCCGCCCGATCTTCCAGAAGACGGCCGCCTACGGCCACTTCGGTCGCGAGGACCCGGACTTCACGTGGGAGAAGCTCGACAAGGTCGACGAGCTGAAGGCCGCAGCGGGGATCTAGCGGGCGGCGCCAGGCGTCCGTGGACGCTTCGGATCTCGGCACGGATCGCACTCGGCAGTGCGGGTGCACAGCTCTCGCGCGATCCGCACCGACCTCCTCGGTCCACGAACACCTGGCATCCACCCGCGCACCGCGCGGGTGGACGATCACGAACGGGCGCCGCTTGCGGCGCCCGTCGTCGTTCCGGGACCTGTCGCGGTCCAGGTGCGACCATGGACGGCATGGACGACGCACGGATCGAGACGCTCGACGAGCTCCGCGCGATCGTCGGCGAGCCGATCCCGCGCGTGCGGGACAAGGCGCGGGCGACGCTGCACGAGCTCGACCGGCAGTGGCTCGCCGCGTCGCCGTTCTGCCTCGTCGGGACCGCCGACGCCGAGGGCCGCTGCGACGTGTCCCCGAAGGGCGACCCCGCCGGGAAGCTCGTCCACGTGGTCGACGAGAGGACGATCGCGCTGCCCGAGCGGCCCGGCAACCGGCGCATCGACGGCCTGCGCAACGTCCTCGAGAACCCGCACGTCGGCCTGAACTTCCTGATCCCCGGCCGGGGCGACACGCTGCGCGTGAACGGTCGCGCCCACGTCGTCCGCGACGCCTCGTGGTTCGACGAGCTGCTCGTCGCCGGCCACCGCCCGGCCCTGGCGCTCGTGGTCGGGATCGACGAGGTCTTCCACCACTGCGCCAAGGCGTTCCTGCGGTCCCAGCTGTGGGATCCCGGGAGCTGGGACCCCGACGCCGTGGTGCCGCCGCGGGCGGCGATCGCCAAGGTGCTCGAGCGCCCGGACGACTCGATCGAGGAGCTCGAGGCGTACTACGGGCCGGCCTACGCGCGGCGGCTGTACGACTGAGGGGCCTCGCCGTCCGGGCAGGACCGCCACTCCGAGCCGCGCCACGACTCCGCACCCCCTTCCGGTGGGTGGATGAGGGGCCCCGCGGCCCGTAGGCTGGCCCGGTCGCGCGCGCCACCCGGAGTGGGCGCGGCATCCACCAGGAGTCCCACATGAACACCTCGTCCCCGGCCGTCCGCCGTCCCCGGCCGGCCACGCTCCGGCGCCGCGCCGGCGTCGTCCTCGGCGTCCTCGGCTGCTCGCTCGTCGCCGTGTCGTCCGCCCAGGGCGCCGTCACGATCGTCGGCCTCAACGTCGAGGTCTTCCCCGTCGACCGCTACTGGGACGGCATCGACGCGGCGGACCACCGACCGGACTCCGGCGCCTACTCGGGCCGCTACGACATCGTCGACACCGCCGACGCGGACACGATCCAGGAGACCGTCCAGCAGGTCCGCGCCGGCGTGGTGATCGACCAGCAGACGTACGTCACCCCGGGGGCGACTCCGCAGACCCCGGTCGTGACGGTCCTCCCGGGCGACGTGTTCCGGCTGGTGAACCTGGCCGACGGATCCGTCCTCGCGCAGACGACGTTCACCGGCGTGCCGTCGATCACGTCGAGCGTCCTGGGCCAGGGCGGGTTCGCCGGCACCCGGACGGCGGACGCGACCTCCACCCGCGTGGAGCTGCTGCGCCGGATCGACAAGACGAACACCTCGCGGTACCGGATCGGCGGCGAGTACACGTGGGACGGCCCGGTCCCGAAGGCCGACCCGTCGGACCCCGACTACGACATCTCGGCGCGGGAGCCCGACGACTACAGCTCCCCCGACACCCCGCCGGCACCGCCCGCCGGCCAGCAGTACCGGCTGCGGCTGGTGACCCCGGGCCGGTACCAGGTGGACACGTACCGGACCAACCAGATCGAGACCGTCGTGGCCGGGCGCCTGACGTCCTTGGGCGACACGACCTTCACCGGCGCGTTCGCCGTGCCGATGGCCGCGGGCGACCTCGTCGAGGTCTCGCAGACCACCGACGTCCGCTCGCCCACCCTGCGGTCGACCGTGAACCTGACGGTCGCGACGCCCGCCGGGGTCGTGCCGCCACCCGACGTCGCGGCGCCGAAGGTCACGACGTTCGACATCGCCGCGAGCGGCAAGACGGTCGCGCAGTTCCTGAAGACCGGACTGACGTCGTTCGTCGCGCTCGACGAGGCCGGCACCGTCGAGCAGCAGCTGCAGGTCGTCGTGAAGGCCGAGAAGAAGAAGGCCAAGAAGGCCAAGAAGGCGAAGAAGGGGAAGAAGCCGCCGAGGGGTGGGAAGGGCGGCAAGGCCACGAAGGCCGCCACGCGCGCCGCGGCGAAGCCGAAGGTCGTCGTCCTCGGCGTCGGCCGGGGCACGGTCTCCGTGGCCGGCGGCACGGCGAGGTCCAAGGTCCTCGCGGCGAAGGGCGCGAAGGGGGCGCTCGCCAAGCTCCGGACGACGGCGGTCTCGGCCACCCTCGTGACGACGGTGAAGGACGCCGCGGGCAACGCGGCGACGACCACGAAGCCGGTGCGGCTGTCCGAGAACACGGCGGCGAAGAAGGCCCCGAAGAAGCGGGGCGCCGGTAAGAAGCAGGGTTCCGGGAAGGGGAGGAAGTAGGGCCGTCCCCGGTCCCCGCCGGCCGCCGGTCAGTCCTTCGCGTGGACGCCCTTGAAGAGCGCCGCCATGTCGTCCTCGCCGTGGCCCGCCTGCAGGGCGCGGTCGAGGTGGTCGGCGGCGACGGCCGAGATGCCGTTGCGGACGCCGGCGCCCTCGGCCGCGTCGCCCACGAGGCGCGCGTCCTTCAGCGCGTTCTTCACCGAGAACGCCGTCGGGTAGGCGTCGTCGAGCATCGACTGGCCCTTCACGTGCAGGTACGGCAGGTCGAGCGGGCCGCCGGAGACCGCCTCGACGAAGAGGCGCGGGTCGAGGTCCAGGCCCTGCGCCAGCGCGAACGCCTCGGCGGTCGCCGCCGTGACGGCGAGGACCCACGAGTTGGCGACGAGCTTCAGGCGGGTGCCGGCCCCGGCGGCGCCGACGCGCATCGTCCGCGAGCCGACGGCGTCGAACACGGGCTGCGCCACGTCGATCGCGTCATCGGGACCGCTGGCGAGGATCACGAGCGTGCCGTCCTGCGCGGGGCCGAGGGTGCCGAGCACGGGCGCGTCGACGAACCGCGGCCCGAGGTCCTCGGCGAGCGCCGCGAGCCCCTGGGTGCCGGCGACGCCGACGGTGCTCGCCTGGACCCACACCTGCTGCGACGACAGGCCCGGGGCGGCGGCCGCGATCGTCTCGCGGACGGCGTCGGCGGCGTCGAGCATCGTCACGACCACGTCGGCGCCGCGGACGGCCGCGGCGGGGTCGTCGAACAACTCGGCGCCGTCGTCGGCCAGCGGCCGGGCCTTGTCGGCGGTGCGGTTCCAGACGCGCAGAGGCAGGCCGGCGCGCAGCAGGTTGCGCGCCATCGGGGCGCCCATCGTGCCGGTCCCGAGCAGTGCGACGGTGGGGGTGGCGGGCATGGAGGCTCCTGTGGTCCGGGTGACGGCCGGACGGACGTCGCGGCCTGGAGGGCGGATACCCGGTCGGGAGCGTCCACGGACGCGCGACCGAGGTGGGACGGGGCCCGGGCTCGGGGGCCCGGTCCCGGGAGGGGCCGACGACGCCGGCCCCGGGCCTCAGTCCCGGCGGTGCGGCCGGGTCGGGGCGCTGTCGGACGCCGGGCCGTCGAAGCCGCGGGCGCGGCCCTGGACGGCGGCGTCGGCCTCGGCCTCGGCGCGGGCGGTCCGCTGGCGCTCGGCGTCGAGCTCCTCGCGCTGGGCGCGGTCGACGAGCCGGACGAGGGCGTCGGGGTTCGAGACGCCGATCATGCGGAAGCGGGAGCCGTCGTCGCCGGCGGTGTCGTAGTCGACGACGCCGATCCGCAGCAGGCGCTGGGGCACGGACTGGTCGAGCGTGACGTTCTGGATGCGGTCCAGACGGGTCTGCTGGACCTCCTTGGAGAGGAAGCCCTCCCGGACCTGGATCCGCTGGTTGGTGACGATGTAGGTCGTCCGCGAGCGCTCGGCCCACAGGAAGCCGACGGCGAGGATGGCGATCACGACGCCCACGGCGATCCCGATCCCGGCCTCGGCGATCACGCCGACCAGCGCGCCGACGACGATCGCCACGACGACGAGCAGCACGTGCTTGCCGAACTGGCTCCGCCATGAAGGGCTGGCGGAGAAGATCACGTTCTCGTCGTCGTGCAGGTCCATGCCGCGACGATACCGGCGGGGGAGGCGGTCGTTCAGGATCCGGACGGTCGTCGGGACGACTCCTGCGGCCGCGGCCATGCCGCCCGTCGGCGAGATCGCGTGCCGGCCGGTCTCTCAGCTCCGCCAGTCGGGGTCGTCGAGCGGAACGAGGCCCCGCCGAAGCGCGGAGACCGCGAGCCCGGTGCGCGTCGACGTCCCCATCTTGCGCATGGCGTTGGCGACGTGGCTCTGGACCGTCCGCTCCGAGAGGTGCAGCTCGACGCCGATATCGCGATTGCCGAGGCCGGCGATCACCCCGCGGACGACGTCGAGCTCGCGCGGCGTCAGCGGGTCCGCCCGCCCCTCGTTGGAGGTCAGGACGGGCACGGACGGGCGGGCGATGGGCGGTGAGCTGGGGACATGGGGTGCGGGAGCGGGGTTGACGGGACCGTTCGGACGTTACGGCTGACCAGGTACGGGAACGCCGAAGTTCACCCGCGGGGGTGAGCGCCCTCCCCCGACGCGTCGGCGGAGGGCGCCGGAGGCGCGCAGGCGCACCGAGCGCCAGCCCCGGGGCGCGGATGGCCGGGGCGTGGCCCGGGGCCCGCAGCGCCGCGGGTGTCAACCGCCGCCGTCGCCGCCGGGCGGTCCGCGCGTCAGCCGCCGCCGACGAGGTTGCCAGAAGCGTCCGTCGCAGCCCCGGACGACGTGGTCTCCAGCGTTTCGGCGATCCGCCGTGCGAACGCGAGCAACCCGCCGAACGACCCGCTCCCGCCGACGAGGAACGCGTAGCCCTCGATGCCGCGGTCGAACAGGATCTCGACCCGGGGGACGATCGCGTCCCCCTCGCGGTCCCGGAACGCCCACGAGATCGCGCCGCGGCCGGCCACCACCGTCTCCTCCATGGAGACCCGTTCGTAGTACGGGGTGGCGCGCCGGGTGCCGTCCAGGAACGCCGCGTTCTGTGAATAGGTCGTCGTCCGGGGCTGGAGCCGGTCGATCTCGACGAAGCGCCCGGTGCCGGGCTCCGTCCAGCGGTTGACCCAGCGGGCCGAGCTCGCCTGGAGGTCGGTCGTCTCCGCCCGGAACCCCCGGGGCACCGCGACGCGGAACCCCTTGCGCTCCTGCCAGCGCAGCGTCCCGTCCAGCAGCACCGACTCCGGGCCGGGGATCGACGCCGCGGTCCGACCCTCGACGACGGCGTGTCCGCCCCAGCCCGCGGCGAGCAGCACGACGACGCCGGCGAGCAGGGCCGCCGTTCGCCGTCCCCGGTACCGTCGGGGGCCGGTCGCGTCGGGAGCGGCGGCGGCCGCCTCCAGCCGGTCGACGAGGTCGGCGGCACTGGCCGGCCGGCGTCCCGTGGCGCGGGACAGGCCGTCCTCGAGCACCGTCCGGACCGCGACGGGAAGCTCCCGCCGGTCGGTCGCGATCTCGACGCCGGGGGTCCCGGGGATCACGGGGCCGGTGCGCGGGACGGGCCGCTCGTCCGTCAGGAGCTCGAGCGCCAGGCACGCCAGCGCGTAGACGTCGGAGGCGACGGTCGCCGGACCGCCCCCGCGGCGCTCCGGCGCGAGGTACGCCTCGGTCACCAGGACCGGCAGGTCGCCGGGCTCCTCGTCGTCGTCGGGCTGCTCGGCGGCGACGTCGATCACCCAGGCGTGCTCCTCGCCCCGGGGCAGCGCCGCCACGAGGACGTTCGACGGCTTGAGATCGCCGTGGACGACGCCGGCCTCGTGCAGCGCGTCGACCGCGGAGCCGATCTGTCGGAGGAGCCGCACGGCCCGCCGCGGCGCGAACGGCCCGTCCCGCCGCAGCAGGTCCTCGAGGTCGTGCCCGTCGACGATGTCGGTGACGACGAACGGCGGGTCGTGCTCCGCGTCGATCTCGTGGATCGGCAGCACGTGCGGGTGCGTCGCGCGGGCCGCCGCACGCGCGCCGGCGACGAAGACCTCGGCGACCCCCGGTTCCTGGCGCAGCGGCTCCCGCAGGATGCGTACGGCGATGGTGCGGCCCGTCCGCAGGTCCAGTGCCTGGTGGACGTCGGCGAGCCCGCCGCGGCCGAGCGCCCGCCCGAGGACGAAGCGGCCGGCGAACGGCGCGTCGGCCCCGTGCTGCATCCCGGGGTCGGTGGTGGCGCTCACCCGTCCTCCGTCAGCAGTCCCTCGGCGGCCGCCCACCGGGCCAGCGTGGCGCGCCGTCCCGGCCGGGGCGGACCGGGTAGCTGGCGGTAGAGCGTCTTCAGATGCGTGCGCACGGTCTCCTCGGACAGGCCGATGTCGGCGGCGATGTCGGCGTTGCTGGGCAGGGCCGCCGCGGGCTCGGCCGTGAGCAGGGGCGCGCAGAGGGCCGCCAGCACCCGCCGCTGAGCGGGAGTGACCGTGATCCGGTGGTCGCGGACGACGCGCGTGGTGGGCGCCCGGTGGTCGGGGCCGCGGTAGGTCAGTCGCGACCGCCCCACCCGGATCGCAGCCCGGTCGCGCAGGCGGACGCTGCCGCGCACGCGCCGTCCGTCGACGAGCGTCCCGTTGGCGGAGTAGCCGGGATCGTGGAGCACGACCTCGTCCCCGAGGATCTCGAGGATCGCGTGCAGTCTCGAGACCTCGTCGTCCCACGTGAGGGGGATCCCCGAGTCGGGCGACCGGCCGATCTGCAGTCGGCCGGACCCCGGGAGCCAGATCGCGTGGAGGGGGCCGTCCTGCGGGCCGAAGACCACGACCGGGCGCTGCACACCGGCGTCCTCGAGCCGACGCAGTCCTCCCTCGTCGAGGCGGTGCAGCCGGGCGGTGCGCGCCGCGGGCGCGCCGGGGCCGAAGGTCATCTCGGAGTCCTCGTTCTGGTCTGGACGACGTTGTCGCCGGCGAGCGTCGGCGCTCCGCCGACCTGGCCCGCGCCGATCCACAGCCGCGTGTCGTTGGAGAACGCGTCGGCCTCGGAATCGCCCTGGAACGGCGACTGACCCGTCGGCGCGGCCGGATCGGGCGGGGCCGGTGCGCGGGCCGGGTCTCCGGAGCTCGCGACGGCGACGACGATGGCGGCCGCTGCCAGCACCGACGCGAGGCCCACCGCGATCCGCCGCCGGAGCCGCAGGGGACCGCACCGGGGGCAGCCGCGTCCCGCGAGGCGGCGACCGCACGACGAGCAGACCAGGACGGTCGTCGCTCCGCGTTCGTCGGCGGCCCGCGGTGGCGTCGATGGCCTCACGGGAACGCCACCGTCCGCCGGAGCATCGACGCGGCTCGGGTCAGCTGGTCACGTGAGATCGCGACGGTGCGGAAGTCGTCGGGCTCCCAGTCCGGGTTGTCGGGGACGTACTGGTTCTGTCTCCCGTCGGCGTTGCCCGAGACGCGGTAGGTCCCCGGGTCCAGCGCGTGGCCCGGGGCGGCGCGGATCGCCTGCCACAGAGCGACTGCGCACGCGGCGGTGTCCGCGGTCGGCCCCGGCAGGACGATGCCCCCGCTGCGGAAGCCCGTCCCGATTCGTCCCTCGTGGCCGCGGACCCAACAGCGCCGGACCGGGACGCCGCGCACGCGGGCCGGCATCGTCACGACGACGGCCGGCTCGCCGCCCGGTGCGGCCTCGACCACGCGGACGCCACCGACGTCCGGCGCCGGGGTCCGCGACGCCGTGCTCGCGACCGCGGTGGCGGTGGGCGGCCGTGGGTCTGACCGATCGCTTCCGCACGCGGTCGTCGTGAGGGCGATCGCCCCGAGGACGAAAAGGGACGGGGACCGCATCTGCGCGGATCTTGGCGTGTACACCGCTGCACCGCAATCGGTGCCACCCGGTCGGGGGGCCGGTCGCCGTGGCGATCCTCGCCGGCTCGCCGGCGGCGTCCGTCGCGGGGCGGGCTGCGGCCCGGTGGGTGGGGCGGGAGCGCCGGTCGGTGCGGCCTCCTGCGACGATCCTGGGCGGTGTTCGGTCCGCGCGTCATCCAGGTCGAGCCGCTGGTCTCGGCCCGCGGCGTCCGCGGCCCCTTCGACTACGCGCGGCCCGACGGCTGCGACGTCGGCGCCGTCGTCGACGTGCCGTTCGGACGCCAGAGGCTCCGCGGCGTCGTCACCGGGCTGGCGGAGGACTCCGCCCACCGCCTGAAGGCCCCGACCGCCGTCTCGGACGTCTCGCTGCCGCCCGAGCTGGTCCGCCTGGCGCTGTGGATGGCCGACGACATCGTCTCCACCCGCGCCCGCTGCCTCGAGCTGCTCCTCCCGCCCGAGGGCGTCGGCGAGCGCACGCGCTTCTGGGCGGAGCCCGTGCCGCCGGCGGTCGGCAGCGGTCCTCCGTCCGACGAGCAGGCCGGACCCGGACCGGACGCGTCCGGCACCGAGACGCGATCAGCGCCGGATGCGTCCGCCGCTGGCGAGCACGCACCGGCCCCGCCGGACCCCTGGGCCGGCGTCCGCCTGAACGCCAACCAGCGTGCCCTCCTCGACCGCCTCCCGGGCTGGACCGGCGACGACCTCCCCGCGCTGCGCCGTCTGGAGTCCCGCGGGCTCGTGACCATCGAGGCCCGCGCCCACGGTCGGCGGCCGGACCACGCGGACGTCGGCGCGCTGCACGGCGACGGGTCGACCGCCCCGGCGCTGAACCCCGACCAGGGGCTCGCCGTCGAGCGGATCGCCGCGGTGCTCGACGCGAACGACCTGCCCGTCCGGGAGCGCCGGCTGCTGCTGCACGGCGTCACGGGGTCGGGCAAGACCGAGGTCTACCTCCAGGCCGCGCAGCGCGTGGTCGACGCGGGGAAGACCGTCCTCGTGCTCGTGCCCGAGATCGCGCTGACGCCGCAGACGGTCCAGCGCTTCCGGCGCCGGCTGGGGGAGACCGTCGCCGTCCTGCACTCCGGGCTGTCGAAGGGCGAGCGTCGCGACGAGTGGTGGCGCCTGCGCTCCGGCGAGGCGCGCGTCTGCGTCGGGCCGATGTCGACGGTCTTCGCGCCGGTCTCGGACCTCGGGCTCGTGATCGTCGACGAGGAGCACGACCCGGCCTACAAGCACGACGGCGACCCCCGCTACGACGCGCGCCGGGTGGCGGCCTGGCGGGCGTCGGACGCGGGAGCGGTCCTGCTCGTCGGCTCGGCGACGCCGCGCCCGGAGTCGTGGGCGTCGCTGCGGCGGATCGGCCTGCCGCGCCGCGCCGACGGCGGCGAGATGCCGCACGTCCGGCTGATCGACGTCCGCGGCACGCGCGGGTCGCTGCACCCCGAGGTCCACCGCGCGATCGCCGACGCCCGCAAGGCGATCGTGCTGCTCAACCGCCGCGGCTGGGCGACGTGGATGGAGTGCGCCGACTGCGGCCACACCTGGGAGTGCCCGAACTGCGACGTCTCGCTCGTGCTGCACGGCGCCGGGCCGCCCAGCGGCGTGCCGGGCCGGACGCGCGGCGTCCTGCGCTGCCACCACTGCGGCCACCAGGAACGCCCGCCGGAGCGCTGCACGTCGTGCAGGTCGGTCTCCGTCGGCCAGCACGGCCTGGGGACCGAGCAGCTCGCGGAGGACCTGCCCGGCCACGTCTACCGGCTGGACGCCGACGTCCGGGACCGCTCGGCCGTGCTCGAGGCGTTCGGGGCCGCCGACCACGGGATCCTCGTGGGCACGCAGATGATCGCGAAGGGGCACGACTTCCCCGGCGTCGACCTCGGCGTGGTCGTCGACGCCGACGCGACCCTGCGCTTCCCCGACTTCCGCAGTCAGGAGCGGACGTTCCAGCTCGTCGCGCAGCTCGCGGGCCGCGCGGGCCGCGGCGGCGCCGGCGAGGCCCCGGCGCGGGTGCTGGTCCAGACCCGGAACCCGGACGAGCCGTCGCTGCGCCTGGCCGCCCGCCACGACGCCCACGGCTTCGTCGTCGAGGAGATCGAGCGCCGCCGGGTCCACGGCTATCCGCCGTTCTCGACCATCGTGCGCGTCGTCTGCGAGCACCCGGACGAGCACCGCGTGCAGGCCGCCGCCGACGCGCTCGCGCTGCGGATGCCGCCCGACACGATGGGCCCGGTCCCGCTCTTCCGCAGGCAGGCGCGCTACCGGCGGCAGCTGCTGGTCAAGGCCGCCTCGCGGGCGGCGACGGTCGCGTCGGTGCGGGACGCCGTGGGGGCGGTCGTCGCCGACAACGCGCACCGCGGGGTCGTCCTGGCGATCGAGGTCGACCCGCGCTGAGGCTCCCGGTGGACCGCGGCGGCGGGGCCGGGTCGCGGGCGCGCCCGGAGCAGAACGGCCGTGGACGTGCCCGGCGGCGAACGCCGAAGTTCGGCCGAATGGCGGATGCACCGGGCCGGTGCATCCGCCAGATTCTGTCGCGATGTCGTCCCGAGCCAGCCGTCCGTCCCGCAACCCCGCGACCGTTCCTCCTCGACGGGGGCGCCCAGCGTCCGTCGCCGCCGCGCTCGGTGTGGTCGCACTGAGCCTGACCGGCGCGCCGGTCGCCTCCGCCCAGAGCGACACGACCGCGTCACCGCTGGGCGGATCGCCGATGAACGTCTTCGTCGGCCCGCGTGGCCAGCTCCAGGGGTTCTACGCCGGCCAGGAGAAGGGGATCTACTACTCGCCCACGAAGCAGGTGGGGGACGCCGGGTTCTTCCTCGCGTTCCCCGAGGCGGGCAACGGTCCCTCCGGCGTGTCGGGCAGCGTCTTCGGATTCGCCGGCTCGGCGTTCGGTGACGACGACGGCGACGACATCTCCCCGTACACCCCGCGGTCCCAGTCGCCGACGACCGGGACGGGTACGGCCGCCGACCCGTTCCGGCAGATCACGCGCTACGACGTCGACGCGTACGGCGACGCCACCGAGGACACGGCCGCGGAGGTCACGCAGACGACGACGTACGTCAACGGCGAGGGGCTCTACCGCGTCCGGTGGGACGTCCGCAACACGTCGGGCGGGCCGCTGAACCTGCGGGCCATCGTGGCCGCCGACTTCTACTTCGACGGGGACGACACCGGCACCGGCGTCTTCACCGCGGGCCCGCCGCGGTTCGTCGGGGGCACCAACGTCGACACCGGGCGCTCGGGCGGGTTCGAGGAGGCCCAGGGCCCCGGAACGACGCCGTGGACCCGCTACCAGGCGCTGCCCTACGGGGGCACGGACGAGCCCGGAAGCGTGTGGAACACCGTCCGGCACGCCGCCGACGATGGTGAGGACGGCTTCGACGACACGGTCGTCGGCGGTCAGGTCGACAACGCCGGGGCGGCGCAGTGGGACGACTGGGCGGGCGGCGGCGGTCTGCCCGCCGGGGCGACCGCGACGTACCAGGTGGTGGCCCGCGCGGCGATCCCCGCGGCCCTCCAACTGACACCGCCGAACGCGCAGACCCAGCAGGGCACCCCGCTCGGCTACACGGCGGCGATCACGGACACCGACGGCCGGCCGATCTTCGTCGGGCGGACCCTGCGCTACACGATCGCGGGCGCGAACGCGGGCGGCGGGACGCTCCCGATCGGCGCCGACGGCCACGCCACGATCGTCAACCCCGCGGCGAACCTCGGTCAGGACACGACGGTCGTGTACCTCGACCTCAACGACGACGGCGTTCGAGACGCCTCGGAGCCGCAGGCGTCCGTCGTCAGCTCCGTCGTCGACACGATCCCGCCGGTCTGCTCGTCGCGCGTCCCGTCGTCCGTCGTCGGAGGGCGCGGCAAGAAGGCCAAGGCGTTCCAGGTGGTCGTGACCTGCGACAGCCCGGCAACGCTGGACGGCACCGTCCGGCTGAGCGTCCGGACGAAGAAGCACGTGACGGTGCGCCGCCACGGCAAGAAGGTCCGGCGTACGAAGGTCGTCAAGGTGAACGTCGCCCTCGGGGGGCGGCGCACCTCGGTGGCGCCGGGCGTGCCGGCGACGTTGAGCTTCCCCGTCCCCGCCTCGGCGGCGAAGCGCTACGGCAAGCTCTCGGCGCTCGGGCTCGCCACCCTCGCGGCGACGGACGCCTCGGGCAACCGCTCGGCCTTCAAGGCGTCGCGAGCGGTGAAGCTCGCGGACGGCAAGAAGGTCGTCAAGAAGCACGCGAAGAAGCCGTCCAAGAAGCGCCGGAAGGGGTAGTGCTCCGCGACGCCGCGGTCGTGACACGATCCCGCCGATGAGCACCATCGGTGGGACCTCCGGCCGCAACGTCGAGCTGAAGGCCCGCTGCGCCGACGTCGACGAGGTCGAGCGGCGCGCGGTCGAGGCCGGCGCGGTGCGGACGGCGATCCTGCACCAGCGCGACACGTACTTCGCCGCCCTCCGGGGCCGGCTGAAGCTGCGCGAGGAGCGCCGCGAGCCGTGGCCCGGCCACCCCGGCGAGGACGCCTGGGGCGGCGAGCTCATCCACTACGAGCGCGCCGACGCCGCGGAGGCGCGGGAGAGCTCCTACGAGCGCCTCGTGGTCGACGACCCCGCCACGGTCCGCGCGACGCTCGACGACCGCCTGGGCACGACGATCGACGTCCTGAAGACCCGCGGACTGCTGGACTGGCGCGGCGTCCGGATCCACCTCGACGACGTCGACGGCCTCGGGACGTTCGTGGAGCTCGAGGCCGTCGTCGGGCCCGCGGGCGACGAGCACGAGTGCGAGGCGAAGGTCGCCGTCCTGCGCCGGGTCCTCGGCATCGAGGACGCGGACATCGAGTCCCAGGGCTACGCGCAGCTGCTGGCCGGCGACGCCTGATCCCGGGCGTCGCCCGCCGCGGCTCGGCCGGGACCGGCGGGCCGGCGGTCGGTCGGCGGTCGCTCCGCCGGGCGGGGCCAGGGGGACCCGCGATACCCTGGGGTGTCGATGGCCGACGTTGAGATCCAGGAAGGGCGGAGCCCGTCGCCCGAGCAGCTCGAGGCGGACGCACGGCGCGCCGCCGCGCTGGAGGCGATCCGCCAGTGGGGCGACCCGGTCCTGAAGGGCAAGGCGCGCGACGTCACGGTGTTCGACGAGCAGCTGCGCCGCGAGCTCGACACCATGGGCCAGCTGATGCACGCGGCCCGCGGCGTCGGGCTGGCCGCCAACCAGGTCGGCACTCTGCACCGCGTCCTCGTGTACGCGGTCGACGGCGGCGAGGGGCCCGTCCGGCGCCTGGTCAACCCCACGATCGAGTGGCGTGGCGCGGAGTCCGAGGTCGGCCCCGAGGGCTGCCTGTCGCTGCCCGGCGTGCTCGTCGACGTCGAGCGCTCGGTCTTCCTGCGCGTCGCCGCGCAGAACGAGGACGGCGACGACATCACGGTGGAGGCCTCGGGCTTCGAGGCCCGGATCATCCAGCACGAGATGGACCACCTCGACGGCGTGCTGATCCTCGACCGCACCTCGCGCGACCAGCGCAAGCGCGCGCTGCGCGAGCTCCGCGCCGCCGCCGCGGCCGGCAACGCATGAGCGGCGCCCCCGCGGACGAGCGCGGCCCGGTCCGCACCGCCTTCCTCGGCACGAGCTGGTTCGCCGCCGACGTGCTGCGCCGGCTCGCCGCCGCCGACCGCGCGCCGGTCCTGGTGCTGACCCGCCCGGACCGGCCCGCCGGCCGCGGCCGCAAGCTCACGCCGCCCCCGGTCGCCGATGCGGCCCGCGAGCTCGGCATCCCGCTCCTGCAGCCCGAGCGGCTCGACGACGACGCCGTCGCGGCGATCGCCGCCGTCTCGCCCGACGCCTTGATCGTCTGCGCCTACGGGGCGATCGTCCGGGAGCCGCTGCTCTCGGCCTACCCGCTGCTGAACGTGCACCCGTCGCTGCTGCCGCGCTGGCGCGGCGCCGCGCCGGTCGAGCGGGCGATCATGGCCGGCGACGCCGAGACCGGCGTGTCGATCATGGAGCTCGTCGAGGAGCTCGACGCCGGCCCGGTCCAGCTGCAGGAGTCGATCGCGATCGGCCCCGACGACACGTACGGCGACGTCGCCCCGAAGCTCGTGGACCTCGGCTCGGACCTGCTGCTGCGCGCGCTGGAGCACGTCGCCGCCGGCACGCTCACCGCGACCCCGCAGCCGGACGAGGGCGTGACGTACGCCGAGAAGATCGTCGCCACGGACCGCGACCTCGACCCGGACGCCCCGGCGCGCGAGCAGCACGACCGCGTGCGCGCCCTGGCGCCGCACATCGGCGCCCGCCTGAAGCAGGAGGACGGCTCGTACCTGGGCGTCCGCCGTACCACCATCGCCGACGACGGCAGCCTGCAGCTGCTCGAGGTCCAACCCCCCGGGAAGTCTTCCATGCCCTACGCCGACTACCTCCGTGGACGGGGCGTCCGATGACCCGCCACGCGCACGCCGACGACCTCCGTGGACGGGGCGTCCGATGACCCGGACGATCCACGCCGACGACCTCCGCGGCCGCGCCGTCCGATGAGCGACTCCGAGCTGCCCAAGCGCGGGTCCGGTCGCCCGGACCGCTGGGAGCGCCGCCCCAAGCGCGGCCCCGCGACCACCGGCGCCCCCGGAGAGGGCGCGAAGGCGCCCG
>NZ_JBFAPC010000013.1:0-57695 GCF_040675535.1 Patulibacter sp. NPDC049589
ACCGTCCACCAGTACGACGGCGGCTACGCGTCCTACGTGCTGGCCCGCGCCGAGCGCGACCGCCAGGAGGCCGCCCAGGACGCCCGGCGCCGGCATCCGTCGCCAGGCGCAGTCGCCCCTCCTCCAGGCGCAGGGTGGTCGCCGCCGCGGGATCGACGGTCAGCGCGAGCGCCTCGAGGGTCGCCGCGAGGGCGCCCGCGTAGTCGGCCGACGCGTTCAGCCGCGTGGCCCGGAGGGTGAGCACCGCGGCGCGCTCCTCCCGGCCGTCGGGGAGCTGCTCGACGATCAGGAGCGCCTGGCGCTCGAGCCCCGCGGCGTCGTCGCGGCGCCCGGTGGCGAGCACCCGGCGCGCGTGGTCGAGGTAGGAGGAGACACGGGGGTCCATGGGGCGCTCGCCTGGTCGGTGGGTCGCGCGGGAGCCGACGCGACGTCGTGCGACGACCGTAGCGGGGAGCCGAGGCGATCGGGCCGGGCGCTGCACGGGACGGCCACCGCGCCGGCCGGTGCGGGCCTCGCCGCGGAACGACGCGCGAGCACCGGCGCTCCGCCCGCCCGGCGCTGCGCCCCGGGTCGCGACCGCGGCGATCCGTCCGGCGCCTCAGGACCCCTCGGGGTGGAAGGCTGCCCGCTCGTCGAGGCGGTTAGTCCGCCGCACCTGGGCCTCGCGCTGACGTCGCTGGGCCTGCACGTCGTCGTCGGCGATCTCCAGCGGCGGGACCTGCACCGGCCGGCCCTCGGCCGTGACGGCGACCATCGTCAGGTAGGCGGTCGAGGTGTGGCGCGTCTCGCCGGTCTGGAGGTTCTCGGCGGTGACCTTGACGCCGACCTCCAGGGAGGTCCGCCAGACGGCGTTGACCGTGGCCTGGAGGGTCACGACCTCCCCCACGTCGACGCGGGAGTTGAACGTCATCCGGTCCATCCCCGCGGTCACGCAGCGGACGCGACTGTGCCGGACGGCGGCGAGTCCGGCGGCCTCGTCGCAGAGCTTCATGATCGTCCCGCCGTGGACGAAGCCGCCGTTGTTGGCGTCCTCCGGTCCCATCCACTCCACCAGGGTCGCGTGCATGCCGACAGGGTCCCACCCCGGACGGCACGCGGTCGGCTCGCAGAGGGAGCGCGCCTGGCCGGCGGTGCGCCGCCGCCCGGGCGACCCGGGCGCCGTCCCGGCGGCCTCGGGCGGCGACCGCCACCTCGCGGCTACGCGGCGTCCGGGTCGACGAGGAACGCGACCGTCGCGTCGAACGCCTCGTCGGTGTCGGACATCGGCCAGTGTCCGCCCTCCACCGGCAGCGTGCGGGTCGGGCCGCCGACGGCCGCGGCGAGCACGTCCATCTCGGCGATCCCGACGTACGGGTCCTGCGTCCCCCAGATCACGAGCGACGGGCAGCGCAGCGACCCCAGGGCCTCGCCGTGCCCTCCGAGCACCTCGGGGTCCGCGGAGCGGTAGAGGCGCATGATCGCCCGCTTGGTGCCGCCGTCGAGGTCGCGGCCGATGCGGTCCAGGAGGCCGGGGTCGAGCGGGCGGAGGCCGAGAGCGGCACGACGTCGATCGCGACGACCGACCGGACCTGCTCCGGCCGCAGCGCCGCGGCGGCGAGCGCGACGCTGCCGAAGTCGTGGACGACGAGCCGGTAGGACGTCAGCCCGAGGGCGTCGACGAGCTCCCCGAACCAGCGGACGTAGGCGTCGACGGTGAGGTCGAAGTCGGCGACGTCCGGACGCCCGGAGCGCCAGAAGCCCGGCAGGTCCGGCGCCGAGGCGGTCGGGTTCGGGGCCCTGCGGGTCCGAACCGCGATCGACCACTGCCTCGCCGTGTCGTCGTCGCCGGGCGAGGCGGTCGAGCGCTACTTCGCGCTCGCCGGCGAGGTGCTGGCGGCCAGCGACTGGACCGAGGGCTGCCCGGTCGGGACCGTGGCGCTGGAGACGTCGGCCGTCCCGGGACCGGTGGCGGAGGCGTGCGGGACGGCCTTCGCGGGGTGGGAGGCGGCCTGGTCGGCGGCGTTCGCGGACGCCGGGGTCTCCCCCGCGCGGGCGGCCGAGCTGGCGACGATCGTCGTGGCGAACGTCGAGGGCGCGCTGCTGCTCGGCCGCGTCGCCCGCAGTCCCGATCCGATGCGGCTCGCGGGCCGGGCGGCTCGGGCGCTGGTCGACGCCGAGATCCACGGCTGACCGTGCCGCCGATGAGTTTCGCGGGAGCCGTCCGTCTAGGTGGCGAGCATCCTCCCGCCGGCGCGGCCCGCCGAACACCACCCCAGGAGCCCCACATGAGCACCAGGATCATCGTCACCGCCTTCGTCTCCGCCGACGGCGTCATGGAGGCCCCCGGCGGCGAGGAGGGCTACCGCAACGAGGGCTGGACCTTCAAGGACGTCCCGTTCGACGCCGCGGCCTACGAGCTCAAGGGCCGCGAGCAGGAGGAGGCCGGCGGGCTGCTCCTCGGCCGCCGGAGCTACGAGGCCTTCGCGCCGGTCTGGCCGACGATGGACGACTTCGCGCGCTACAGCGCGCTGCCCCGCTACGTCGTCTCGACGACGCTCGAGCAGGACGACGAGCGCTGGCCCGCGACGATCCTCCGGTCCGTCGACGACGTCGCCGCGCTGAAGGAGCAGGACGGCGCGCCGTTGCTGATCCACGGCAGCGCCGAGCTCGGCATCGCGCTGGCCGACGCCGGCCTCGTCGACCGCTACCACCTGCTCGTCTTCCCGGTGCTCCTCGGCGCCGGCAAGCGCCTCTTCAGCGCGGTCGACAAGGACACGACGAAGCTGACCCTCGTCGAGCACGAGGCCTACGCCAACGGCGTCCAGAAGCAGGTCTTCGACGTCGTCCGCTGATCCACGGGCCCCGGCGGCGAGGCCGGGGCGCTTGGCGCGCCGCCTATCATCGGCGCATGACCGGGACCCCGCCACCGCACCCGGACACCGAGCTGCGGTTCACCGTCGAGCGGGCCGACACCGAGCCCGGCGCGACGCTGCTGCGCGAGTTCCGCGCCGAGCTGGAGGGCCGCTACGGGCCGCTCGATCCGTCGGCCCCGTTGGGCCCGACGGCGACGCCCGACGAGCTCGCCGCGCCCTACGGCACCTTCCTCGTCGCCCGGCTGGGCGACGAGCCCGTCGGCTGCGGCGGCTGCAAGCGCCTGCTCGGTCACGACCACCTGGACGGCCCGACGGCCGAGATCAAGCGGATGTACGTGCGCCCCGCGGGTCGCGGCCACGGCGTCGCCCGCGCGCTGCTGGCCGCCCTCGAGCGCGCCGCGACGGACCTCGGCCACCGCCTCGTCCGGCTGGACACCGGGCCGAAGCAGCCCGACGCCCGGCACATCTACCGCACGTCGGGCTACCGCGAGATCGACGACTACAACGGCAACCCGCTCGCGGCGCACTGGTTCGAGAAGGACCTCGGGGCGGGGCCGGCTGAGCCGGCCGGCCGCGGAACGGCTCAGGCGTCCGCCGACGACCCGCCACCCGTCCGCCGACGCACCAGCCACATCACGGACCCGCCCAGGTAGGTCCCGCCGACGGCGCCGAAGATCCTCAGCGCGTCCCGCCGCGAGGCGAGCCCGGCGAGGTCCTCGTGCAGGCCGTCGCCGTGCCCGTGCGCGGGGCCGTGGTCGGTGGTGTCGTGCTCTATGGGCGACCCGGTCCCGCAGGACCCTGGGAGCCTCCTGACCGAAGAGGAGAAGCCTCCCACCGGCAACCACACCGGCCAACCCATCCTGAGACACAGAAGGGCGGCGGGGAACCTGCCGGGCGCGCCGCGGTCCTCACCGCCGCCGAATCGTGACGTGGCGGGCGCTGACCGAGCTCACGCCGAAGCGCTGGTACGTCACGATCCGCAGGAGCGCGCGGTGCGGGTTGCCGCCGGGCTGCAGCCGGTAGAGCCGGTCCGCCTCGACCCGCACGTTGACCGCGCGGTGCCGGAACGCCCCGGCCGGCAGGGACGTCGACGCCAGGGTGTAGCCGCCGGGCAGGAACAGGATGATCTGCTGCTGCGCGGCCGACGTGAGCGGCCGGAGCCGCAGCGAGAAGCGTCCCGAGTGGTTCACGACGATCCGGTCGTCGGCGGGATCGATCGTGGCCCGCGGGGCCGGCAGACCCATGGATGCGGTGAACCCGCCGAGCTCCCGGGCCGGGTCCCCGACCGGCCGGAGCGAGCCGTCGACCCGCTCCGGCCGCGGACGGCCGGCCAGGGACGGGTCGCGGACCGACACCGTCAACGTCGTGCCGGACCGGTTGTAGCGGGCGGTCGGGACGATCGGTGACGGCTCGACCGTCGGGGCGGTCGCTGGCTCCTGGGGCGGCGTCACCCTTCGGTAGACCGGGGCGGCCGCGCCCGGCGCCGTGCGGACGGTGATCGTCGGGACGGCCGCGAAGACGAGGTCGCCGTAGAAGCCGAGGCCGAGCGTCAGCTCCGCGTCGTTGGCGGCGGTTCGTCGACCGGCGAAGCGCGTCGTGGTCGTCCAGACCCCCGTCCTGGTGTCGAGCGCGGCGGTGACGCGGCCGATCCGCTGGTCCCGCGGGGCGTCCCGGGCCGGGTCCCCGCGACCGGAGCCCGGGACCACCGGCGGCGCCGGGGCCGGGACCGCGCCGGCGGGGGCCGTGGCGCCGAGCGCGATCGACAGGGCGACCGCGGCCGCGGCGGCGGACCGGACGGATGAGGAGGCCCGGGTCACGGGTATCGCCCTCGGAGGCGGACGCGAGGCGGGAGCACGCGCGTCCCGGTACCCCGCGACAGCGCTCGCCAAGACGGATCCCTCGGACCTCGTCGTCGCCCCGCGAGACCCGGTCGTCGGTCGACGCTGTCACAAGCGCGATGGCTGGTTCCATAGAAGGGGCGTGGTGGCTCCCAGACCCCTCTCCCGCGACGACCGCGAGCTGCTCGTCGCCGCCCGGACCGACCCCGACGCGTTCGGGGCCTTCTACGACCGCCACGCCGACGGCCTGCTCCGGCACTTCCGGCGCCGGGGCCTGCAGACCGACCTCGCACTGGACCTCGTCGCCGAGACGTTCGCCGCCGCCCTCGAGAGCCTCGAGCGCTACGCGCCCGGGCCGGAGCCGGCCGCGGCCTGGCTCTACGGGATCGGGCACCACGTCCTCGCCAGCAGCGCCCGCCGCGGCCGCATCGGCGACGACGCGCGCCGCCGTATGCACGTGCCCCGCCTGTCCGTCACCGACCTCGGGATCGCCGCGATCGACGACCGCGCGGACAGCGGCGACGACCCGCTGCTGCTCGCACTCGCCGAGCTCCCCGACGACCACCGTCAGGCGGTGTGGGCGCGCATCGTCGACGACCGCGACTACGCGGACATCGCCACCGACATGCGGTGCTCCGAGCACCTCGTCCGCCAACGCGTCAGCCGCGGGCTCCGCCGCCTCCGCGACGTCCTGCAGGGAGACCACGCATGAGCCACGATCCGCTCCAGGACCTCCGTGCCGGTCTCGTCCGCGCCGCCCGTCGGCGGCACCGGCCGTGGTGGCGTCGTCGTCCCGCGCTCCTCGGGTTCCTGGTCGTCCTGCTCGCCGCCGCTCCGGCCACCGCGGCGATCAGCACCCTGTGGCGCCCCGACGTCCCGCCGCTGCCCCCGGCCCGGACCACGGTCGCGACGCGGGTGTCTGCGTCCGCCCCGCGCTGCGTCCAGAACCCCGGGTTGCGGGCCGGCCACGGCACGACCGACCTCGTACCACCGAAGGACATGACCGACGCGTTCGCGGTGCTCCGCCGGCCGCAGACGGCGGCGGACCGCGCCGGCGGCCGGTACGCGCGCGTCATGATCGCCGGGAAGCTGGCCTCCGCCGCCGTGCGGACCGTCGGCCCGGACGCGAACGGCGACCCGAAGTTCCTCGTCCCGTCGCTGATCGACGTGCCGGCCCGGCCGCGGACCGAGCACTGCCCCGCCCGGCCCGCCGTCCGGACCTGGATGTTGAGCGTCGCCGGCCGGAGCGGCGGCGGCACCAGCCCCTACCGGGACTTCATCGCCCGAGGGACGTTCGGGACCAGCGGGCCCAGCGACCGCGAGTCCGTCGTCAGCGGCATCGTCCCCGACGGCGTCGCGTCGGTCACGGTCACGTACGGCTCCGCCGATCCGCGGACGTTCCCGACCCACGACAACGCCTTCACGTACGAGGTCGGGCTCGCGGCCGAGCAGTTCCCGAGCTCGGTCGTCTGGAACGACGCCGACGGACGGCCGATCAAGCGGGTGCACTGAGCGGCATCCGTGCCGGTCAGATCAGGACCGGCGGCGCCCAGCGCGGCCACGTCGCCGTGCCGACGAGTCGCCCCCGCTCGTAGCCGGCCACCGGCCGGAACGGCGCGTCGGCGCGGCTGTTGTCGTAGAACGACGTGCGGTCCGCGACGGCCCGGGCCTCCACCACCAGCGGCCAGAGCCGGTCGTAGCGCTCCCGGATCTTCGCCGGCGGCACCGCGTGCCCGCCCCGGGCGACACGGTGGTCGACGCGCCGCACGGTGACCCCGACCGGAACCAGGACGACGTGGAGCGCGACGAGATAGCCGGCGGCGACGCCCTGCCGGACCAGGTCGACCTTGCTGGGGTGGCTGAAGACGGTCTCGGTGATGAACGATCGCCGCTGCCCGAGCAGCTCGGCCCGCTCGCTCGCGGCGGCCGCCGAGGCCTCGTACGCGTGCTCGGCCTCGTGGCCGGGCCAGCGCACCTTCGCGATCTCGTCCGCGTTGACGAACGGCAGCCGCGTCACGGGCCGCAGGACCTCCGCGACGAAGGTCGACTTGCCCGCCCCGTTCGGCCCTGCGAGGACGTGCAGGACCGGCGTGCTCACGCCGAGGGCGCACCGGGTCCGCGGACGACGACCTCACCGTCGTCGTCGGCCTCGGCCCACTGCAGGCCCGTCGCCCGCAGGCGCTCGGTCAGATCCAGCCCGGCGATCCGCCCGGCGATCTCCTCGTCCCACGCCGCGCGCACCACGGCCTGGGTCCGGTCGTCGGCGTCGTCGTACGCCGCACGGCCCGTGAGCACCCGCTCGATCGCGTCGTGCGTCACCGCCGGCGACGCCTCGAGCTCCCGCCCGATGCGCGCCCAGTGGTCGAGCTGCTGCGCCGCGCTGCGGCTGTGGACCTGTCCGGCGGCCTTCGCCGCCTCGAACAGGTCCCCGTCGATCCGCGTCGGCATCGTCGCCATGGATCGACTGTAGCAGTCCGCTACAGCCGTTTCGGGCCGATCTGCGCGAACTCCTTCGTGCTGGAATGCATAAGGGAGGTGTATGCCGCCGACGAGACCTCACCAGGTGCTGCCTGACGACCGGGACGACCTGCATCCGGCGTTCGCCGACCTCTACCGGGAGCACCTCCCGACGATCACGCGATACCTGCGACGCCGGCTGGGCGACGCGCCGGCCGAGGACGCCGCCGCGGAGGTCTTCGTCCGGGCGCTGCGCGGACTCGCGACCTACGAGCAGTCGTCGGCGTCGCTCTCGGCGCTGCCGTGGCTCTACGGGATCGCCGCCAACGTCATCCGCGAGCAGCGACGTGCCGAGACGCGCCGGCTGCGGACGGTCGAGCGCCTCCTCGCGGACCCGCCCGCAGCGTCGCCGGACGCACCCGAGCGCGAGGCGCTGGATCCCCGGCTCGCCCGCGCGCTGCGCGGACTCCCGCCCGCGGACCGCGAGACGTTGCTCCTCGTCGCGTGGGGAGAGCTGACGTACGAGGAGACGGCGCTGGCGCTGGGGATCCCCGTCGGCACCGTGCGCTCCAGGATCGCGCGGTCCCGGAAGCGGCTCGACGACGGTCTCGGGGCCGAGCCGAGACCGCACGACGCGCGAGCCCTGACCGGAGAGACCCATGCCTGAGCACGACGAGCTGCACATCCCGCTCCACGACCTCCGAGCGATCGCCGACGTCGGCCTCGACCCGCTCGCGGCCGGGCGCGTGGAGGCCGGCGCGCGCCGCGCGTTCGAGCGCCGCCGGACTCGCGCGCGGACACCCCGGGGACGGTGGATCCTCGGGATCGGGGCCGGCGTCGTGGTCCTCGCCGGCGGCGGCGCCGCGGCGTCCGGGGTCCTGCACCTCGACGAGGGGACGACGCCCGGTCGCGACTACGTCATCGACCGGACCTCGCCGCCCGCGGCGGTCGCCGGCGAGCCGGAGCGGGCCGGATCGATCTGCCTGCAGCTGGCCGAGCGGCACGGCGGTGGCGTCGCCTACGGGTGCGGGGACCGGCCCACCAGGGACCGACGCTTCGGCGTCGTGATCGCCGACGCCGGCGACGCGTCGCGCGAACGCGTGATCTACGGGCTCGTCGCCGACGACGTCCGCACCGTCAGCGTCCTCGGCGCGGGCACCGCCCACACCGACGGCCGGACGACCGTCAAGCGCGGGCTGCCCGGCCGGTACTTCCGGGTCGTCGTGCCGAACCGGGGGCGGATCGAGGTCGTCGGCCTGGACGCCGAGGGCGCCGAGATCGCGCGGATCGGCAGCCGGGCGACGCCGACGAGGCCCGCGACCTCGCGGGAGGAGGCGCGGGCCCAGGGGGCGCTCGCGGGGTTCGCCCCGGCCGTCGCGATGCCCGGGTCCTTCGTCTACCGCGGCGGAACGATCGCCCCGGCGGAGGCCGCCCGCCGTGGCCTGGTCTGTGACCAGGACCGGAGCGAGGTCCGCTGCTTCGACACGCTCGGGGACCTCGACGCCGCGCGGCGCCCGGATCCGGGGCGGTAGACCGGCGCGGCGGCCACACGCTGGAGACTCGGTGCAGCGTTTCGACGCCCGTCGGGCGTCTCTCTCGTACATGCACCAGCTCACCACCTCCAACGGGCCGCCGGACCTCGGTGCCGCCGCCGCGCGGCGGTCGTCCGTCTCCGCCGCCGACGACGTGCGGGCCGGCCTCGCGACCGCGTCGCTCGCGGAACGCGCGCTCGAGGTCGCCTACCGGACGGCGCTCGGCGTCACCCGCGACCCGCAGCTGGCGTCGGACATCGCCCAGGACGTCGCCATCAAGGCCCTGCAGCGCGCGAAGGACCTCCGCGATCCCGAGGCCCTCGGGGCGTGGCTGCACCGCACCACGGTCCGTGCCGCGATCGACCAGCACCGCAGGACCCGCCGCCGACGGGCCGCCGAGGACGGCTTCGCGTCCGCTGCGCCGCAGAGCCACCGGGACGACGACCCGTACGACTCGGCGCTCGAGCTGCTCGCGATCCTGCCCGACCGGCAGCGTGCGGCGATGACGCTCCGCCACGTCCACGACCTCAGCGACCGCCAGATCGCCCACGCGCTGGGGTGCCGGACCGGGACCGCCCGGTCCCTGCTCTCCCGCGCCACCGCCACCCTCCGCGACCGGCTCGCGACCACCGCCACCTCGAAGGCCGACCGATGACCACCGACACCGACGACCTGCTGGCCGCCTCCTTCGAGCACCTCCGCGATGCGACCCCGCCGCCCGCCGCCTACGACGCCGTCCGGCGCGCGCAGCACCACGCACCCGCTGAGCGGGCGACGTCCTCCCGGCGCCGGCGGCCCGCGGCACGCACCCTCGCCCTGCTGGTCGCCGGGCTGGCGGTCGCCGGCACCGCGACGGCCGCGGTGACCAGCAGCGGGCCCTTCTCCGGCCTCGACGGCTCCGCGACGAGCGACGCGCCGGCGGCACGCACCCTCGGCGTGCTCCTGCACGCCCTCGACGACCTCGCTTCGCAGTCGGGCGCTCCGGCTGGCGCGACGGCGCCCGAGCGTGCCCTGGCCGGGAGCGGCACCGTCCGGGGCACCACGGTCACCCGCGACGGGATCAGCGTCGACATCGCGCTCGACGACACGCGGATCTGCCTCGGGACCGCCGGGCCGCGGACCCCCTCGGCCCGCGGCGGCGCCCGCGCGGACACCGAGCGGTCGCTACCGCCGCTGACGGAGGTCCCCCGGGCGACCGACCCACCCGCGGTGGCGTGCTTCTCCCGGTCCGCCTCCGACGTGTCGCTCCCGTCGATCAGCGGTCGCGACGCCGGCCGCGTCTGGCTGACGGCCGTGGTCCCCGACGACGTCCGCGACCTGTCCGTCACCGCGGACGGCGGCCGCACCGCCACCCCGTCGGTCCAGGACAACGTCGCGATCGCCTCGATCCCCGGCGCCGATCGCCTCGAGACCCTGTCCTGGACCGCGCCGACGGGCCGCCGGGTGTCCCAGGACCTCTCGGTCACCCCCGGCTCCGCCACGCCGACCGTCCGCAGGCTCGACGTCAAGTAGCCCCGCGGGGTGCGGGCGGCTCGGTCGTCGCGAGACCGCCCGCGATCCGGGAGCAGCCGGCGTTCCCGGGTCCTAGACTCGGGCGGTGTCTGTCCCGAGACCCGTCCTCCTGCTCGTGTGCGCCGTTCCCGTCGTCGGTGCGTCGGGTGCGCTATCGCCGTCGGCCGTCGCCGACGACGGGAAGCCGCCGCTGACCGTCCGCAACGACGGCGTCCACGCGTTGAGCAGGACCGTCGGCGGTATCGACTGGACGCTGCGGGGCGCGAAGCTCACCGTCACGGTCACGCGTGACGCGCCGAGGCGGATCCGGCGTCGGATCCTCGGACACACCCTCACGGCGGCCTGCGCCAAGAGCGGGCGCAAGCTCTCCGAGCTCGCGTCCACCCACACCCGGGCGGCGTTCCCGCGGGCGACCGGGCGGACGGTCTCGATCGCGCTGCCGAGGCACCTCCGGCGCGCCACGGCCTGCATCCTCGAGCCCCTCGGCGAGGCCGACGACCTCGTCACCGTGCGCTTCGCGCCGCAGCAGCCGCCCCAGGGGGCGCTGTAGGACCGGCGACGGACGGCTCAGGTCCGCCGGGTCCTGGTCCTGTACTCGTGGGATCTCGAGACCGTCCGACGGTCACGCGCGATTCGGATCCACCGCCGTCCCCAGCGCCCGGACCCGCGACCGATCGCCGGCCAGCGCGTCGATCTGGTCGTTCGTGATGCGGGCGCGAAGCGTGAGGTCGTCGACGGCCTGGAGCAGGGCGTTCCGGTCCCCCGAAGGCGTGGTGCGCTGATCGACGACGCGGACGATCCGCGTGTCGCCGAACTGCTCCGCAGGGTCGGGACCGGCGTGGACGAGCGAGACGATCGTCCCGACCCCACCGGCCACGACGTCCCGGCGCCCGATCCGGGTCTCCCCCGCGGCCACCGTCGCGCGTTCCCGGGCCTCGGGGCCGGCTCGCGCGGATCCCGAGCAGCGACTCGCGCGCGACCGCAACCCCCGCCAGGTGCATCAGCGCGTCCTCGGCGTCGGAGCGATTCGGCCTCGTCCGTGACGTGCTCGAGGACCAGACGTATCGAGACCTTGTGCGGCGGCGGACCGATGACGGCGAGCACGTGCAGGAGCCGCGCTCGGAGGACGCCGGGCGCAGCAGCCAGCTCCAGGACCAGCGTCCCCGGATCGTCGGCCGGGAGGTCAGCGCCGACGTCCGGGGCCTCGTCGCTCACCGGGAGACCGACCAAGCGCCGGACCGACGCTTCGTCCCGACGGATCCGGCCGGCGAGCGTTCCGACCGACACGACCTCGAGCGGTCCGTGGAGGATCCGCCGGTCGAGCTCCGCTGCACCGGCATCGTTCAGCGGATCGAGCTCACGAGCCGCATCGAACGCCCCCATCACCTACCCGCGTCCGGTCGAGCGACCGCGCTGCGCGCCGGAGCGTTCCAAGCCCCTCGCGCAACCGTCCGGGGCGCCCCCTGCGCGTCACGACGATCGAACAGGACGTCCGCGGTGGCGAGCCGCGTCATGCGGTCACCTCGGCCGAGACGACCTGGCCGGCGACGAACCGCACCGCCAGGATCCCCACCACGACGGCGACGACCACGAGCGTGAACCCGGCGGCGATGCCCCAGGCCGGGCCGGTGCTGCGGGCGTGCGGGTACCGATCCACGGCCGGGACCCTACGGGGCGCGTCAACCGCAGCGAGACGGCGTCCGCGCCACATCGGCGCTCGCGATCGTCTCGGTGCTCGGCGTCGACGCGCGCGGGGCGGTGGCACGGACGAGGTCCGCTGGACCGCGACCCAGGTGCACGCCGTCCTCCGATCACGTGCAGATGGGGCGGGTCGTGGTCTGCGTGAGGCCGCCCACGACGTACGGGACGAGCAGGACGAAGACGGCGCAGGCGGCCCAGGCGCCGAGCGTCGCGCCCCAGGTGCCGGGGAGCGCGGCGCCCCGCTCGGCCACGAGCGCCGCTGCGCCGAGCATCAGCACGAGTCCGGGGCCGAGGAAGAACCAGAACAGCCAGATCACGGAGTCGTCGCGGAACGGAGCGTAGAAGAGGACCGCCGCGATGCCGCCGAGCGACGCCGCCGCCAGGAGGACCACGCCGGGCGCCCGGCTGCGCGTGGCGGACCGTCGGCGCCGTCCCAGCGCGGCGGCGGTCGTGACCATCGCGACGACGAGCAGAACCAGCGGCCCAGCGCCGGCGCGCGCGAGCGCCCGGTCCGTCGCGGGCTGCAGGCTCGGGCACCCGGGGCCGTAGCCGCTGCCGTCGTACCGCAGATCCACGCCCTCGAACGCGATCGACAGCCAGCCGATAGCGACCAGCAGCACCAGTGGCGGGAGCCACGCGGGCAAGACACGCAGCACACGCATCGATCGAGCGTCCCATCTCCGGCTGGAGGACTTGTGCGCAGGACGTGCGGGTCCCGTGCGGGTCAGGCGCCCTCGATCGTCGCCAGGAAGTCCCCGAACGCCCGGTCCGTCCGCTCGGCGTCGCCGGTCGCGTCGAGATCCATGAGGAGGCCGCGGATGACGGCGAGGACGACCGTCGCCAGCTCCGGCCGGCCGAGGCTGCGCATGCCGTCCTCCAACGGCGCCAGCCAGTCGGTGGTCGCCATCCGCCGGAAGCCCGGCCAGTGCGGCTCGCCTGCGGTGTCGTGCAGCCGGCTGAAGATGCGCAGGTAGGGCCGGCCCTGGGGACCGGACATCGCGGACCACGCACGACGCAAGGTGACCGGGTAGGGCTCCTCGGGCCGGACGCGCAGGAGTGCGGTGAACGCCTCGACCTGGCGCTGCCGCGCCCGTTCCAGGACCGCGCGGATGAGCTCGTCGCGGGTGCCGAAGTGGTAGATCAGCATGCGGCTCGAGGCGCCCGTGGCCGTCGCGAACGGACCGAGGCGATCGGGCAGCCCGTGCTCCAGCGCGTGGTCGGTGCACGCGTCGACGAGCCGTTCCCGGATCTCCGGCTGACGGTGCCTGCCCATGGCCCAACCTTTTCACGTAACAATCGGTACGTCTAACGTTGCGGAGCGACAGTCGGAACGAGACGAGAGGCACCGATGAGAGTCGTGTTCGTGCACGGGGCATGTGTCGAGGACGGGTCGTGGTGGTGGCACCCCACGGCCGAGCTGCTCGCGCGGCGGGACGTCGCCAGCGAGGCGCCCGCGCTGCCGAGCTGCGGCGAGACCGACGACCCCGTCGACGGAAGCGGGCCGGGCCTGGCGGAGGACGTCGCCGCAGTCCGGGCGGTGCTGACGGCGAGCGACGAGCCGACCGTCGTGGTCGCCCACAGCTACGGCGGCATCGTCGTGGCCGAGGCCGCGGCGGGCCTGGACGCCGTCCGCCACCTGCTGCTCGTGTCCAGCTACCTGCCGGAGGTCGGCGAGAGCCTGTCCTCGTTCGGCGGCGAGGAGCCCGCCCCGTTCCTGCAGATCGACCCCGAGGGCGGCACCTTCACCGTCCGGACCGACGCCCTGGCCGGCACGTTCCTCCAGGACTGCGACCCCGGGATCCAGCGGGCCGCCGCGGACCGGACCGCCCACCAGAGCCTGGCGGTCCTCCAGCAGCCCGTGCAGGCCGCGGCCTGGAAGGACGTGCCGACGACGTACCTCGTCTGCGCGGACGACCGCGGGACGCCCGCCGGCCTGCAGCGCGGGTTCGCCCGCCGGGCCGGGCGCGTCGTGGAGCTCGGCACCGGCCACCACCCGTTCCTGTCGCAGCCGGCCGCGGTCCGCGACCTGGTGCTCGGCCTCTGACGGCCGCCAGGCCCTCGCGTCGCTCGGGCGGCACGACGGCCTCCGGCCCGGGGACCGCAGCGGCCACCACCCGTCGGCGACCCGGCGCGAGGCCGATGCCCGTCCGGCGATCGAGATCACGCGTCCCGGGCCCGCGAGCGGCGATACTGACCCGGTGCGTGTGCTGTCTCGTCCCTTCGTGGGCGGCCCGCGGGCTGCCTTGATCCCGGTCTCCGGGCCCGGACCTTCGTCCTCCGGAGGCGCCGGCTCGACCGTGCGGGCGGACGCGAGATCCGAAGCGACGCGCACCGGCGATGTGGTCCAGGCCGCCCTCGCCGCCGGAACAGGACGATGAGCACCGATCGAGCCCGCGCCGCCGCCGGCCGCGGCGCACCGGCAGGGCGCCGCCCGCCTTCCCGGCGCCGCCCGAGGCCGGTTCGCATCGCGAGCGTCCTCGTAATCCTCCTCGCCGCCGTCGCCGTCTACGTGCTGCTCGACGGCCGTGCCACCAGGAACGCCGAGCGCGATGTCGTCGCCCGCTACCTCTCGTCGTGGGAGACGAACGACCCCGCCGCGATGTACGGCACGATCGACGCCGCGGCCCGGGGTCGGCTCGACCAGGGGCGCTTCACGCGGCTGGTGCGCGGAGCACTGGACACCGCCACCGTCCGTTCGATCACGACCGGCGAGCTCCGCCGCGACGGCCGCACGTTCACCGTCCCGGTCGCTCTGCGCACCCGGGTCTTCGGTGTCCTGCGCAGCACGATGTCGCTGGCGATCACCGGCCAGGGTGACGACGCCCGCGTGGACTGGTCGAGGCGCCTGACGTTCCCCGGGCTCCGCGACGGCGAGACGCTGAAGCGCACGACCCAGATGCCGCCGCGCGCGACGATCCTCGCCCGCGACGGCACCGTCCTCGCCCAAGGCCCCGCCCGCACGTCTCCGATGCCGGGCATCGCCGATCAGGTCCGCGGGCTGCTCGGTCCCGCCGATCCCGCCGACGCCGCACTGATGCGCCGCCTCGGCGTCCCGCCGGGCGCGAAGGTCGGGACATCGGGCCTGGAGCGCGTCCTCAACCCGCAGCTCGTCGGCATCCCCGGCGGCACCCTGACCGCCGGGGACCGCACCGTCGCGCGGGCCGCCCCGAAGCAGGGCCCGGCCGTCCGCTCGTCGATCTCCCCCGCCGTCGTCAAGGCCGCAGCGCTCGCCCAGCAGGACGCGCCGGACGTCACCGGCACCACCGTCATCGACACCCGGACCGGCGAGGTCCTGGCGTTCCAGGGCAGCGCTTGGCGGACCCTCCAGGCGCCCGGATCGACGATGAAGATCGTCACGGCCGCCGCGGCGCTCGAGGACGGCCTCGCCACCACCGGCACGGAGTACCCGATCGAGACCGAGGCGAAGGACTACGGCATCCAGAACTCCAACAACGAGCCCTGCGGCGGGACGCTCGTGCAGTCCTTCGCGATGTCCTGCAACTCGGTCTTCGTCCCCCTCGGCGCCGAGCTCGGGCCGAAGCGCCTCGTCGACATGGCCGAGCGGTTCGGCTTCAACCGCACCCCCACCGTCCCCGGCGCCGTCGCCAGCGTCATCCCACCCGCCGCCGGCATGACCGACGGCCAGGCCGCGATCTCCGCCATCGGCCAGCTCGGCGTCCGAGCCACCAGCCTCCAGGTCGCCCTGATGGCGGCCACGATCGCCGCCGACGGCCGGCAGCCCACCGTCACGTTCCTGAAGACGGACGCCCCCGCGCCGACCCGCCGCGTCATCACCCTGAAGACCGCCGCCGCGATGCGCCAGCTGATGGCCGCCGTCGTCTCCGACGGCACCGGCAAGGACGCGCGCGTGACCCTCCCCGGCATCACCACCGCCGGCAAGACCGGAACCGCCGAGCTCGCGACCACCCAGGGCGAGCAGTGCGACCAGCAACAAGCCGCCAAGAAGCAGCCCGACGACATCACCACCGCCCCGGAACCACCCTCGCCGTGCGGCAACGCGGACGGCAAGTCGACGACCGCGTGGATGGCCGCCTTCGCTCCCATCACCCCCATCCGCGGCAGGTCCCCGATCGCCGTCGGCGTCATGCGGGCCCGGAACTTCCAGGGTGGCGCCACCGCGGCCCCGGTCGCGCGGGACGTGCTCACCGCGGCGCTGCGGTGAGGTCATCGGCTGGCCGTCGCTGTCACAGCGGCGACCGCCGTGCGTAGTCCTTCGTGATGCCGCCCGCACCGTCCGACGAGGTCCTGCTCGCCAGCGCCCACGCGGCGGACTTCGAGATGTTCTACCGGCGCCACCTCGACCTCGTGACCGCCTACGTCACCCGCCGCGCGGGATCGCCGGACCTCACCGTCGACCTGGTGGCCGAGACGTTCGCCCGGGCGCTCACCGCCCGACGCCGCTACGACGCCGACCGCGGCCCCGGCATCGCCTGGCTGCTGTGGATCGCCCGGAACCTCCTGATCGACACCGCCCGACGCGGCCGCGTCGCCTCCGACGCCCGTGAGCGACTGCGGATGGAGCCGGTGGTCCTCGACGACGACGGGTATCGCCGCGTCGAGGAGCGCGCCGCGTTCGACGTCGACGCCCTCCTGGAGTCCTTGCCGCCCGATCAGCGCGAGGTCGTTCGCCGCCGGGTGATCGACGAGGAGCCCTACGTCCTGGTCGCCGACCACGTCGGATGTTCCGAACAGCTCGTCCGGCAGCGTCTGAGCCGCGGCCTGGCCACCCTCCGTCGCACCGTGGAGCGCCCATGAGCACCCCCGACCCCTTCGACCAGATCGCCACGCAGCTCCGCCGCGCGCACCACCTCCGGCCGGACGACTGCGACGCGGTCCCGACGCCGCCGCCCGCGGGTCGCCGCCACGGCCGCCTTCCGGTGCTCGCGGTGTTGGCCGGCCTCGCCGTCGGCGGGACGGCGACCGCGGCGGCGATCGTCGCCACGCGTTCCCCGTCCCGGCCGCTCTCCGGGCGGCTCGTGCCCGGGGCCGGCCCGTCCGACGGGCGCTACGTGGTGCGGATCGGCCCGTCCCTGGACGCCGGCGACACGTCCTGGTGCACGACCACGCAGGTCCGAGTCGGCGACCGCATCGCCGGGTCGTCCGGTTGCGGCGGGGCCGCGACGACCCGGCAGCCGGTGGTCGCGGCGGGTGGGCTGATGGACGTCAGCCGCGGCGGCACCTCGGTCCTCTCCGCCGTCGTCGACCGGCGCGTGAGCGCGATGCGGCTCCCGTCCGGCCGGCGGATCACCCCCGTCCGCGCGCCCGAGCTCCCCGACGGCTTCCGGGCGATCGTCGCCACCTCCGACGCCGGCGACGCCGAGGGCGATCCGGTCTTCGAGGGCCGGGACGGGCGGCCGATCCCGGCACCGACCGGTCGGTCGTTCCTCCCCCGGCAGGCGACCCGGGACGCGTCGACCGCGTCGGCGCGGACGGCACCGTGCTCCATCGCGGGCACGGGATCCGCCCGGCTGGGCACCCAACGCGTCCTCCGCTCGCCGCCCACCGCCGCCCCGCGGGCGAACGGCCGGCCGTTCCTGACCTGCGCGTCGGTCGTCGTCCGGATGCGGGGGCGTCGGTTCGTCGCCGCCGTGCTGCTGGACGCGAAGCACCCCGGCGACCGGCCGGCGCCCCTGCCCGGAGCCGTCCGCGAGAGCGACGGCACCTACCGCGCCGAGCCCGCGCTCTCCGCCGTCCGATCGCGGGACACGTGGCTCGTCGTCCGCGGGGTCGACGGGGCGGTGCGGCGAGCGGTCCTGCGCAGGCTGTCGGTGCACCGCGGTGCCCGGCGGTGATCCCGCTGAGCCCGGGCGCGTGAGCGTCGCGAGGGCCGCACGGGGAGCGGTCGGGCCGCCGAGGTCCCCGATGGCCTGCGTCCAGACGACCGTCGCCCGACCGACGACGCCCTCATCGCGGGGCCAGGTACCGCAGGTGGACCTCCGTCCCGTCCGCCTTCCGGCCCGTGAGGACGCGTCGCTCCTCACCACCGAAGAAGCCGTACCCGGTGGCGACGTCGCCGGCGCGCTGGACGTAGACCAGCGAGACGCGGCCGAGCGGGACGGTGCGGACCGTGCGCACGCCGAGCGCGTCCTCGATGTCGACCTCGGTGATGTCGCGCGGGAACGCCCAGGCCTGCGAGCTCGAGCCCACGAGCGTCCGGCGCTCCCGGAGGCGACGGTGCTCGGCGTCGCGGTCGGTGCTGTTGCTGGACGAGCCGCCGTTCAGCCCCGTCCACCGTCCCGGCGGGACGTCGAAGGCACGCTGGCAAGAGGCCGGCGCCGGAGCGAGGGCGCCGGTGTCCTCCATGCTCCGGACGGGCTCCCCGCCCACCAGTCGGTCGAGGATCGCGTAGCACGGGGCGCCGGTCGTGGGCTCCCGCGACGTCGCCACGAGCGTCGGGCGATCCGACGACGGATCGGCGACGACCGCGGCCACGCGCAGCCCGGCGGTGACGCCGGCGAGGCCGTGGTCGTCCCCGCCGGAGCGCGTCCCCCGCCAGAAGCTCGGCACGCCGTACCAGGCGTTGTCAATCCCGCCGTCGATCGGCTCGCCGGCCGCGATCACCGTCCGCCGGCCGACGTCGAGGTCGCCGCGGACGACCCGGAGTCGCGCGCCGCCCCGGAGCGCCGGCAGCTCCATCGCGTCCTCCGGGGAGCGCAGCGTCACACGGGTCCGTGGCCGCGGGCTCACGCCCCACACGACGGTCGCGGAGATCTGCGGGTTCGATCCGGGATCGGCGGCGGCCGGCAGTCGCAGCGCGCCGAGGACGACCGCCCGGCTCCGACCGGTGCAGACCGTCGTGGTGGTCGTGTTCACCGGGACCCCGAGCGCCCGCGGGCGGTGCGGATCGATCCACACGAACGTCCCGTCGAGGATCCGCCCGACCTGGGCGCAGGTCTGGTGCACGCGGCGCGGCGGTCGCTTGTCGCTGTAGCGCAGCGAGCGGGCCGCGAAGGTCCGGATCGCCCAGTCGGGTCCGCCGTACGGATCGGGGACGCGGGCCACGATCCGGGCGCCGTGGCCCGGGCGCGCAGGTCCCGCGACCGGCAGCCGCTCGTCGTGGCCGGGAGCGGCCACGCCCGGCATGGCGGTGCGGAGGGGCCCGGTGGCGAGCGGCACGTCGACCGTGGCGCGGGCCGCGGTCGTCGCCGGCGCCGGGGCACCGTCCGCCAAGGCGCTCAGGAGCGCGGCGAGCAGGCCGGCGATCGCGGCGGCGACGAGCAGGCCGACGGGGACGAGGCGACGTCGGCCGGTGGGACGGCGGGGCATCAGCGGCCTCCGTACGGGGTCGTGGTCGGTCCGCCGGCGCGCGGGTCGCGCGTCGCGGTGACGGGCAGGGTGCGGCTCGTGCCGTCGCGGACGGCCCGGATCAGCAGGTCGCGGGCGCGGACGCCGGCGGGCAGGACGGCGAGCGACGCCGTCGGGCCGCTCGAGGCGAACCGCACCGCGCGCTCGACGATCCGGCGGCGGCCCGCGCGGTCGCGCTCGAGGACGCGCTCCGTGCCGACCCGGACGCGCCCGGCCATCCGGACGGTCACGATCGGGACGTCGTGCCCGCGGAACGCGACGGTGATCCGATCGCCGTCGTCGCGCCGGACCAGCAGCGCCAGCCGCGGGCCGAGGCCGTGCATCGCCCGCACGGGCACGAGCGTCGCCTGACGGCCCGCGAGGGGTCCGCAGACGCGCGCGCCGCCGGCGCCCTGGACGCGCAGGATCGAGACGACCGCGCAGCCTTCTGGTCCCCGGTGCGCGGTGGCGGCCGACCATCCGAGGCGACCGCCGGGATCGGGGAGCGACGAGTCGCGCCCGAGCTCCACGTTCCTCTCGGCGCCGTCGTCCCAGCGCAGCCGCACCTGCGGGGCCGCGCCCTCGGGCAGGCCGGCGACGGCGAGGACGAACGTCCCCGAGTCCCCGACGGCCACCGGCCGGGGCGCGCCGCCGGCGGTCGCGATCCGGACGCTCCGGAGGCCCGGGCCGCCCGATCCGAAGACGACGCTCGTGGCCCCGGTCGGGCTGCGGGACCCGGGACCCGAGAACCCGCGCAGCTGCACCAGCGGTCGACCGGAGCGGGGCGCCGGACCGCACGAGTCGTTGCCGAAGGGCGCGATCGCGCGGAACCGGCCGTCGAGCCCGCGGACCCCGAACGTGCCGTCGGCCGACACCTGACCGGCGCCGACGCACACCAGCCCGTCGGCGGTGCGACCCACGCGCACCCCCCAGGCCGGTCCGCCCGTCGGGTCGGCGGACCGCACGTCGGTGATCCGGGTGGTGCCGGAGTCGGGGAAGACGTTCGTCGTGTCGCCGCGGGCGAAGCCGGGGACGGGCGAGCCGGTCGCCGCGGTCAGCGCGACGGCCGCGGTCGCGGTGAAGGTCGCGGTCGCCGCGAGGGTGGCGACGACCGCGACCAGCAGCCGCGGACGGCGACGGGTCGGCGCGGGCCGCCGCCCGGAGGCCCGGCGCACACCGACGCCCGCGGCCGAGCCGGAGTCGTCGAGCGCGGCGAGGTCGTGTCCGAGGCGGTCGCGGACGCGGGCGATCGCCGCGGCGTGCCCGGCCTCGAGCCCCCGGTCGCCCAGCTCGCGCAGGACGGTGTCGAGCTGCGGGTCAGACATGCGCGTCGCCGTTCGTGATCGCGGGGGCCGGTCGCCGCTGCGGTGCGGCGGCGTCGTGCAGGGTGGTCCGGGCGCGCGAGATCCGCGACCGGACCGTCCCGACGGGGATGTCCAGTGCGCCGGCCACCTCCGCATAGGACAGCTCGCCCCAGACGACGAGGAGCAGCGCCTCGCGCTCCTTGGCGGGCAGGCGCCGGAGCGCGCGGGCGAGCGCCGGCGAGAGGTCGAGTCCCGCCGGGGCGTCGGGGCTGGACCGCGGCGTCGCACCGGCGAGCCGCTCGAGGGCCCGGAGCCTCCGGCCCTCGGCCCGCCGGTGCTCGGACGCAACGTTGAGCGCGATGCCGAACAGCCAGCCGGCGACGCTGCCGAGCGCCGCGTCGTAGCCGGCCCGCAGCCGGAACGCCCGGACGAACACGTCGTGCGCGGCGTCCTCGCCGACGTCCGGCCCCAACCGCCGGATCAGGTACCGCATCACCGCTGGTCCGTGGCGCTCGTAGACCGCGCCGAACGCCTCGGCACCGCCACGGAGACCCGCCACGCATGGGTCGTCGTCGTACGTCATCCATCACCAGTTGGCCGGGGCCACGGGGGAAGTTCGCACGAATCCCCCCGCGGTCGTCCGCAGGCCCTCCCGTCCGTGGGCCGGCCCCGGGCTACCGGACGTCCAGGAACAGCGGGGACCGTTGCTCCTTGCCGCTGCGCAGCGTCGCGACCAGCTCGGAGCTGCCGGCCGGGAACCGTCCGGCGTAGACGACGAGGAACGCGTGCGCCGGGCCCGCCGGGTTGAGCGTCCGCACGTCGCTGGGGGTGCGGAAGGTCAGCGACCGGACGTCCGCGCGAGCCTGCCCGGCGGTCCACGCCAGGCCGGGAGGCGTGCGGCGCGCGACGCGGCCCGGCGCCGGAGCCCCCTCGGCGTACATGGGCTCGGCGCCGAGGTCCTCGCCCCCGCTGCTCTGCACCGGGACCGCGCGCCCGTCGCGCGCGCCGCCCGCACAGCCGAAGGCCCGGCCCGTGTGCTCGGTGAACGTCCCGAGGCGGAAGTTCAGTGTCCCCGAGCGCCCGTCGACGACCCGGCCGACCGGACCGACGCACCAGGCGCCGCCGGATCCCCGGGCGGCCGAGAGGCCGTAGGGCATCCCACCGGCCGGGTCCGCCGCACGGACCGCGAGCCGCGCCGCGAGGCCGCCGGGATCCGCGGCCTCGACCCGCGTCCCGCGGCCGTACCGCGCCGTGACCGAGACCGTCCGGGGATCGAGGTCCGGGGAGCCGACGCGCAGCACCACGCCGTCGGGGCCCGCGGTCGTGGCATCGCGCCGGGCGCCGAAGCGGACGTCGACGTCGCCGGCGGCCGGTCCGAGCCGCCCCCAGAGGACGGTCGCCGCGAGGTGGGGCTCGGCGCTCCGGAGCCCGGAGGTCGTGCGCAGGACCTCCGCCCGGGGCCGGCTGTTGACGTCCGGCCGCCGCGACCCGCAGACCGTCTCCGACGTGAAGAGGCTCGGACGCGTGGGGCGGAACGTGCCCTCGCCGTCCAGCCACCCGAACCGGCCCCGGTGGATGCGGCCGAGCTGGGCGCACCGGTTGTGGCCGATCGTCCTCGTCGTGCCGTCGGCCTCGTCGAACGTGCGGTCCGCGTCGAACACGCGCACCGCCCACGCCGGACCGCCGCCGGGGTCGGCGACCCGGGCCTCGACCCGGATCGTGCCGCGGACGCGCAGGTGGATCGCCCCCGAGCGCGTCGGCTCGGGCCGCGCGGCGACCACCCGGCGGACGACCGTCGGGCGGACCGGGGTCAGCGATCCGACCGGCTGTGCCGCGGGAACCGCGACGACGCGCTTCAGCGGCGTCGGCGTCGGGCGGCCCGCGCGCCCCGAGCGCTGGGTCGTGGCCCTCGGCCCCGACGGCGCCGTCGTCGTCGTGCTCGCCCGCACCCGCGCCACGGGGGTCGAGTCGTCGGGGAGCGCGACCGCGACGACGGCGCCGCAGGTCACGCCGACCGCGAGGGCGACGGCACCGATCTGGAGGGAGGGTCTCATGCAGGACGTCCGGTCACGGGGTCGGGGGAGTGGTCAGGTTCGTGTCGCCGCGCGAGGTCGTGGTGGCGCCGTCGCGGGTCGTGATCCGCACCCGCAGGTCGCGCGGGTCGACGGTGCCGGGGAAGACCGCGAGGAACGGCCGGCGCGACGGGTCCGCGACGCGGTGCTCGCCGCCCGGCGCCCCGAGGATCACGACGGAGGTCACCTCGTCGCCGACCTGCCCCCACACCGCGGTGCGGGCCGGCCGACCGTGCCAGTCGCCGCGGGCGTAGCTGCGACGGTCCGCCGCGTCCGCGCGCCCGTGCAGCCGGCGAACGGCGAAGAACGCCCCGTCCCGCCGCGCGCCCGTCGCGTCGACCGGGCGCAGCACGCCGCAGACGACCGGGGATTGCGCGGCTCCCGGCGCGGTCCGCGCCCACGAGAACGAGACGCACGACCGCGCGTCGCCGGAGAGCATCGAGCCCTGGACCCGCCACGCCGGTCCGCCGGCGGGATCGACGACCACCGCGGGGTCGCCGGTGCCCAGGGACTCCGTCTGGACGCGACCGTCCTTCAGCGTCAGCCGCACCTGCAGCGCGAGGTCCTCCGGGTAGCCGGCGAGCACCGCGACGAACGCGCCCGAGGGGTCCAGGCGCAGCGGGCGGGTCCGGCCGCCGGCCGTCAGCGTCACCGACCGCGCCGACGGCGCCAGGCCGTTGACGACGGTGCGGACGCCGCGCTGCGACCGGGCGGCGAAGACCCGGGCGCCGACGAGGGTGGCGCGCTCCGCGGCGGGGCTGCCGCACGAGTCGGAGGCCCCCGGATCCAGGGTGCGGAAGCGTCCGTCGAGCCCGACGAGCCCGAACCGGCCGCCCTGCACCTGGCCGACGGTGCTGCACACGTAGCCGGTCCGGCCCTTCGCGATCCGGATCGTCCAGGGCGGCGCGCCCGCCCGCGGGTCGGCGGCCCGCAGGTCGCTGACCCGCACGGTGTCGGCGATCGGCGTCTGCTCGGGACGGACGTCCTCCTTCGGCGGCGCGGAGATGACGCTCCCGCGCAGGGTCAGGACGGTCCCCGCCGCGCCCGCCGACGCGGTGACGCCGACCAGCAGGCCGGTCGCCACGACGGTCCGCAGCGACGCGTTCCGGGCGGCGCCGATCGCGCGCCGCAGCCGGCGCGGGACCGGCGCGGACGGCACGGCCGACGTCGCCGGCGCGCCGTACGTCCGGCGGGTCGCCGCCACGAGCTCCCGCTCCAGGGCCTCGAGGAAGTCGCTCATCGGTCGCCTCCGGTCATCTGGGCACGCAGGGACGAGAGCCCGCGGCTGACGCGCTTGCGGACGACGGACTCGGAGACGCGCAGCGTCCGCGCGATCTCCTCGTAGTCGCGCTCCTGCACGACCCGCGCCTCCAGCGCCTCGCGCTGGTCGTCGGGCAGGGCCTCCAGCAGCGGCGCGACGAGGTCGGCGCGGTCGCGCAGCTCGGAGACCGCTTCGACGTCCGCGTCGGTCAGCGCGATCGGGTCGATGCCGAGCCTGCGCCGGGCGCGATCCTCCACCTGGCCCCGCCGCGCGGCGTCGATCAGCTGGTTCTGCGCGACCCGGAAGAGCCACCCGCGCGCGGCCCCGCGATCGGGGTCGTAGCGGTCGAGCCTCCCGAGCAGGTGCGCGAAGGTCTCGGCGCACACGTCGGCGGCGAGCTCCGGCCGGCGGGTCCGCCGCAGCAGGTAGGCCAGGATCGCCTCGGCATGCCGGCGGTAGAAGACGCCGAAGGCCTCGGGGTCCGTTCCGGACGCCGCGGCGACAAGCAGCTGCTCGTCGCTCCGGCGATCGTCTCCTCCACTCCACACACCCCTACTACGGACCGGACGGCGGGGCTGTGACCGCGGGGCGCGAGCTCGGGAGCGCGGCACCGGGTGCGCGCCACACCGGATCGTTCGACGCGGGCCGTCCCGGGCCCTAGGATCGCCCCCGTGAACGACGCGCTCGAGCCCGCATCGGACGGGAGCCCCGGCCCGCGCACGCGGGCGCGGGCCGGCGGCGCCCTCGGGAGGATGCGGGGCCGCCGCCCGACGTCCGGCGGCTACGCGCTCCTGTACTTCGTGGCGTTCGTGCTCGGCGCCGGCATCGTCGGGCGGACGCTCGCCGGGCTCGCGGGGGCCGACGGAGTGTGGTTCCACGCCGCGCGCGTCGTCGGCTTCGGCCTCGTCGTCGGGCCGCTCTACCTTGCGCTCCCGACCGGGTTGACCGAACCGGCGGATCCCCCGGAGCCGGCGACCGAGTCCCTGCCGGTCCAGGCCCCGCCGGCCGCGCCCTGACGGTCCGCGCCAGCACCTGCGGCTTCGCGCTCCCGCGCGGCGAGAACCACACGACCACGCGGTAACGGGCCGCAGGACGAGGCGCACCCGGCGGCGCACCCGCGCGACCGTCGCCGACCGTCCCTTCACGTCCGCTTCATGCATGCTCCGGCACCGTCGTGCTCGTCAGCCGCTGATCCTCCGAGGAGCCCGACCACCATGTCCATCGCCACCACCCTCCGCGCCGCCGCGCTCACCGCCGTCCTGACCGTCGCCGGGGCGGGGTTCGCCGCTTCAGCCGACGCCGTGGGCAACGGCGTGGGTGGCTTCGGCTTCGAGCAGTACCCGCACCCCGGAGCGACGAGCACGCTCGTCCTCGCGCTGGAGGCGCAGGGCGGCGGCCCCCTGGCCGGCGCCACCGTCTCCGTCGAGGGCACGACGGCGGTGACGGACGCGCAGGGGCGCGCGCGGGTGACGCGCCGCTGGGCGGCCCTGCGCCGCACGTACACCGCGGTGGTGAACGTGCCGCCGCCGGCCGGGGGCGAGACGATGCGCCTGAAGTTCCGCACCACCACGCCGGAGCTCGGCGCGAGCGACGTCCCCGCGCTGGGGTCGCCCACGACGACCGCCCGACCCGCGGGAACGATCACGCTCCGGCTTCGGGGCGAGGTCATCGGCCAGGCCGAGCGATGGTCGAGGACCGGCGGCGGCATCCTCGCCGCGCTCGTCCCGCCGCGCGGCACCCACGGAGCCTGCAGCCGCGTCGTCCGCAGCCCGCTCGCGCGCTTCACCGGCACCGGCGACGCAGCGGTGGCGACGATCCGCATCCGTCCCTCCGCGGTCCGCGGCGGACGTTGGTGCCGCGGCCGCTGGACGGCGCACGTCGTCTCGAGCGACGAGACCGTCGCCGACGAGGCGCTGAAGCCGGTCGAGAGCCTGCTCCTGTGGGGCGACGTCGAGGAGCTCGGCGTGCTCGGCATCTACCACGCCGTCGGCGACGCGACCTTCACCGTCCGCTGATCGTCGCGGCGCCGGTCACATCCTCGGCGCTCGCGCAAATACCAAGTGATGCGTGTTCGTCCCCGTCCTCCCGCGCCGGCCCGCGGCACCGACCGCGACGAGGCGCTGCTGCGGTCCGCGGCGTCCGGCGACGACCTGGCCTTCGCCGTGTTCTACCGGCGGCACGCCGACGGCGTGACCGGGTTCCACCTGCGCCGCACCGGCCGGCCGGAGCTCGCGTTCGACCTCACCGCCGAGACCTTCGCGGCCGTCGTCGTCGGCCTGCGGCGCTTCGATCCCGCGAAGGGCCCGGCCACGGGATGGCTCTACGGCATCGCGGCCAACAAGCTGCTGGAGAGCCTCCGCCGCGGGCGCGTCGAGGACCGGGCGCGGCGGGAGCTGCGACTCGACCCGGTGGTCCTCGAGGACGCCGGCTTCGCGCGCGTCGAGGACCGCGCGTCCGCGGCGGACGAGGACGCGCTCCGCCTCGCGCTCCAGGCGTTGCCCGAGGACCAGCGGGCGGCGGTCCTGGCCCGGGTCGTCGACGAGCGGCCCTACGACGAGATCGCCCGCGAGCTGTCGTGCTCCACCTCGGTGGTCCGCCAGCGCGTGCACCGCGGGCTGCGACAGATGCGGACCCAGATGGAGGACCGGGCATGAGCGAGTACGACGACCTCGAGCGCCAGCTCCGCACCCGCGTGCGCGACCTCGACCCGCAGCCGGGCCGGACCCGGCGCTTCCGCGGGCGGCGCCTGCTCGCCCTGATCGCCGTGCCGGTCGTCCTCGCCGGCGGCACGGCGGCGGCCACCGGCCTCGTCGGCGGGGATCCCGGCGTCCAGGACCGCGCCGAGCGGCTCGCGACCCGGGCGGTCGTCCGGAGCTTCGAGGACGCGCCCTGCACGCTGTCGGACCATCCGGCACCGATGCCCGGCCGTCCGCGGCTGGTCGACGGTCCGGCGCCGGCGAAGGTCCTCCGCGTCCTCCCGGCGCTCGCACCCGGGGCGCCGGGCCGGCTCTCGGACGCCGAGATCGACGCCGCGCTGCCGCCCGGCCTGACGCACGGGACCATCGCGCGCAGCAGCGTCCGACAGGCGACGTTCCCGGGCGGCGGTCGCGTCCTCGTCTTCGTGAGCTACGGCTCGGACTTCGCGCCCCGCGACCCAGCCGGGTGCACCGCCCGCCGGAAGCAGCGGCTGCTCGCGGACCGCCGGGCCGCCGGGGAGCCGACGAACGACGCGACGACCACCCGTGCGCTGTTCCTCCTCGATCACCACCGGGACACCGACCCGCGCTCCCCGTCCCTCCAGGTCCTCGCCGGCGACCCGGGCAGCGGCGCGTACGGGGGCGCGGGGGCACCGCTGGAGCCCGGCGACGAGCTCCACCCCGGTCTCCTCGCGTCCGGCAGTGCCGGAGGCGGCCGCAAGCGCTTCGTCGGCATCGCCGCTCCCGGCGCGACCTCCGTCACCGTGCGGGCGGCCCCCGGATCGCCGCACGCCCGCCCCCGCGGCAGCGCGGGCGAGGTGCGCCGCGACGTCCCGGTGCAGCTCGGCCTGTTCGCCCTCACCGAGTCGCGCGGCGCCGGCCACCTGGTGATCGAGCACCGCGCGGCGGACGGCCGTGTGCTGCTCCGGCGGAGGCTGCAGTAGCGTCGGTGCGCGCCCGACCGTGCGCACCAGCCGGCTACCGCACGCCCTGCGACGCCGCGTCGACGGCGTTCGCGATCTTCGTGGTCCTCGGGCGGGTGCCGTTGAGGTCGACCGGGTCACGAGGGCGATGCCGAGCAGCGGCACGGCGAACGGGACGGTGAGCAGGGCACGCGTGGCGCACAGCGTATGGGCCCGAGTTCGGCACCGCCGCATCCTCGGTGCGCGCCTGAGCCCCCGCCCCGCGGCGAGGACGTCGCGGCGGCGCGTGACGACCGCACCGCCGCCGCCTAGGATCCGACGATGACCAGGATCGAGGCCCGGCGCCTCCACGCGGTGGACCGGCTCGGCACCGAGTACGCGGCCGGCCGGCTGCGGACCGGGTCGCTGGAGTTCCGCGTCGCAGAGGCCCTCCGTGCCTCCAGCGACGTAGGGCTCGACCTCGCGCTCTGGGGTCTGCCCGATCGCCGGGCCGTCGTCCGGCGATGGCACCGCCTCCAGGACGTCCTGCTCGGCGGCCCGATCGGCCTGCACCTCGTCGGCACGCCGGACCTGGTCCTGACCCCGACCACCGAACGGCAGACCTGGAGCGTCGGACGCAGCAGCCGCTGCACCGTCCGGCTCGACGACGACACCGTCTCCCGCCACCACGCCCGCATCGCCCACCGCGGCGGGTGCTGGACCGCGAGGACCTCGACTCGAGCAACGGCACGTACGTCAACGGCAACCGCATCGATCGGCGCACGCTGCGCCCCGACGACCGCATCGTCTTCGGCCGCACCGCCGCGCACCTCACGCGGCGGACCTGAGCGGCGACGGGCCGCCGGCGTCGTCGCCGGCCCGTCGTCCCACGGCGCGCGTCGGACCCGCGCCGCGGGGGTACCCGGCCCACCGTGTGGACGATCCCGCCGACGACGCTCGCGGCCGTGCTGGCCCTCGCCGGCAGAGGCGGCGTCGGCGACGGCTCCGCTCCGGGACAACGGCCTACCGGACCGGGCGGCAGCGGCGGGAGCGCGACCCTCGGGTCCCTGACCGGGGCGGGCCTCATGGCCGAGTGGACGCGACGGCTGGACGACTTCGACGACCGCGGGTGGCACTCGCGGTCGCCGGTGACCAGCACCCCGCGCGTCCGGATCGTCGGCGTCGTCAACCGCGTGGGAGACCACGACGACCGCGTCGTCGTCCGGGCCCGCGCGAACAGCTGGGTGGACACCGACGCCGGACCGCAGTACGAGAAGGGCGAGATCGGCCCGCGGGTGCGACTGCGGCAGTACTGGACCCTCGGGCGGCGCGAGGATCGGTGGGTCGTCTTGTCCATCGAGGAGGAGCGCGAGGGTCGCCATCACCTCGACGAGGCGATCGTCCCCTCCCCCGCCCGCGATCCCGACCTCGCCGACCGTGCCCGCGTCGAGCTCGCGGCCGCCGACGCCACCGGCCCCGGCGTCGCGGTGACCCAGCTCGTCACGACCTCCCTGACCGCCGACGCCCGCGCCGCCGCGCTCGACCTCGCGCTGCCTGATCATCCGCGTCTCGACGGTGAGCAGCACACGTGGCGGATCGCCGTGGTGCCCCCGGCCGGGACGTCGCGGACGAAGCGGATCACGAAGCTCGACGGCGACAGAAAGCGCCCGTCGCTCGGCGCGGAGTCGAACGTGAAGGTCCCCGCGGGCCCGCCGGTGGCCGCGGCGAGCGCGGTCCACGACCACGCGCCCGTGATCAGGCGGCAGCGGTCCGGGCCGAGTTCCTCGACGATCGCCTCCCGGGCGTTGGCGCGGATCTCGGCAGCGGGGGCGTCCAGGACCACCTCGCCCCGGCACGGCCAGTCGCCCGCGCGGTCCGTCGATCCGCGGAACCGGCTCGCGACGAAGGCCGCCAGGTCGCCACCGGGGACCTCGCGCGGGGTGAACCGCGGGCCGGTCAGGTCCCGGGGCCGCATCCGGACCGACCGGGCCGAGGGCCCGCATCACCGCCTCCTCGATCCCCGCGCCGGCCGTGGCGGCGAGCTGCGAACGCCACCGCCAGCGCCACGGCCCGATCGTCGTCGAAGAGCAGCCGCCGGTCTCAGACGACCTGCGCCGCCGCGTGCCCCGAGGCCCAAGCCCACTGGAAGTTGAAGCCGCCCAGGTGGCCGGTGACGTCCAGCACCTCGCCGACGAAGTAGAGGCCCGGGCTCTTCAGCGACTCCATGGTCTTCGACGAGACCTGGCGGGTGTCGACGCCGCCGAGCGTGACCTCGGCGGTGCGGTAGCCCTCGGTGCCGGCCGGCACGACGCGCCACGCGTCGAGGTGGCCGGCGAGATCGCGCAGCTCGGCCGCGGTGAACCGCTTCAGCGGCTTGGCGGCGCCCCAGAACTCGGCCAGGAGCGTCGCCATCTTCTTGGTGAAGACCTCGCCCAGCACGGTCTTCAGCTCGCTGTCGGGGCGCGCGGCCTGCTGGGCCTGCAGCCACTCCAGGGCGTCGTGATCGGGCAGCAGGTCGATCTCGACGGCGTCGCCGGGGTTCCAGAACGAGGAGATCTGCAGGATCGCCGGGCCGCTGAGGCCGCGGTGGGTGAAGAGGAGGTTCTCGCGGAAGCTCTGGCCGCCACCGCGGACCGCGCTCGCCGCTGACGTGCCCGACAGCTCCGTGCACAGGTCCTTGAGCGGGCCGTTGGCGGTGAACGGCACGAGGCCGGCGCGGGTGGGCAGCACGTCGTGGCCGAACTGGCGGGCGACGTCGTAGCCGAACCCGGTGGCGCCCAGGGTCGGGATCGACAGGCCGCCGGTGGCGACCACGAGCGACGTGGCGGTGACCTGCCCCATGTCGGTGGTCAGCAGGTAGCCGGCCCCGGTCCTCTCGATCTGGTGCACCGCGGTGTTCACGCGTAGGTCGACCCCTCCCCGCTCGCACTCCCCCAGGAGCATCTGGAGGATGTCCTTGGACCGGTTGTCGCAGAACAGCTGGCCGAGCTTCTTCTCGTGGTACGGCACGCCGTGGTCGGCGACCATGCCGATGAAGTCCCACGGCGTGTAGCGGGCCAGGGCCGACTTGCAGAAGTTCGGGTTCTGCGAGAAGTAGTTCGCCGGCTCGGCGTACATGTTCGTGAAGTTGCAGCGGCCCCCGCCGGACATGAGGATCTTCTTGCCCGGCTTGTTGGAGCTCTCGATCACCAGCACCTCGCGGCCGCGGGCGGCGGCGGTCAGGGCACACATCAGGCCGGCGGCACCTGCGCCGATGATCACTACGTCGGTGGAGCGCACAACACGTCCTGGAGCACGGAGGAGGTCCGGGAGGGATCCCGGTCCCACACGGTAGAGCGGCGCTCGCGCGCACGACCTGCGCACGCGCGACGAGCCCGGCGACCGGGGCTTGGATCGCCGTTGCCCCGGAGCCGTCGACCGTGCATACTTAGCCTTGTGGCAAAGTATGAAGCACTCGACGACGTCTTCTCCGCCCTCGCCGACCCGACCCGACGCATCGTGATCCGGCGCCTCGGGAGCGGGCCGGCGAGCGTCGGCGAGCTGGCCGAGCCGTTCCCGATCACGCTGCCGTCGTTCATGAAGCACGTCCGCACGCTGGAGTCGAGCGGACTCATCCGGACCACCAAGACCGGCCGGGTGCGCACCTGCACGCTCGTCCGCGAACGCCTCGCGCTCCTGGACGACTGGCTCGCCGACGAGCGACAGCTCTGGGAGGCGCGCACCGACCGCCTCGAAGCCCTCCTCACCGACCCGAAGGACACCCCGTGACCACGATCGACCCCACCCTCGACCTCACGCTGCGGCGCGTGATCCGCGCCGCGCCCCGGACCATCTGGCGTGCGTGGACCGACCCGGATCTCCTCGCGCGCTGGTGGATCCCCGCCCCGACCGTCGCCCGGGTCGAACGGCTCGACGTCCGCCCCGGCGGCGCCTTCGTGACCAGCATGAGCGACGACGGCGAGACCTTCGTCCCCCACACCGACGCGGTCTTCCTCGTCGTCGAGCCCGACGTCCGCCTCGTCTTCACCAACGCCCTCGACAGCGCATGGCGGCCGGCGTCGCCCTCCCCCGTGTCCATGGCCGCGGAGATCACGCTCACTGAGCACCCCGACGGCACCGACTACGGCATCGTCGTGCGCCACGGCGACCCCGCGGCCCGCGACCACCACGAGGAGCTCGGGTTCTTCGACGGCTGGGGCGCGGTCACCGGCGCGCTCGCCGCGCTGGCCGAGAGCGGAGACGTGGCGTGAGGATCGCGATCGTCCGACGGTCCGGCACGACCTGGCGGCAGCGGTACGCCGGATCGGACTGCAAGACGCCGGCGCGGAAGTCCATGCCGCGCCGCGTCTGGCGCGACCTGTCCGCCGACTTCTGCGGCCAGTGAGCGGCGGGGCCTCGGCTCACGCCCCCAGCAGCGACGGGAGCAGGGGCGGGAGCAGCGGCGCCGGCGCCGTGGGTGCCGGAGTGGCGGGTGCCGGAGCGGCCGGGGCGGGCGCGACCGGGGCGGGCGGCGTCGGTGCCGCCGGCGCGGGCGGGGCGGGCGCGAGCCGGATGAGCTTCCGGCCGCGGACGATGCGCGAGTTGCCGCGGCGGAAGCGCGCGTCCTGGGCGTTCACGACCCGCACCATCCGCCGGTAGGCGCGTCGGTACGGGCCGTCGGAACGGGCGCGCGACATCTCGCGGATGCCGCGCCGGACGGCCACGGCGGTCTCGTGCGCACCGTTCGAGACGTCGCGGTGTCCGCGAAGCAGCAGCGTCCGCCCCCGCGCGGCATCGGCGGTCTCGGGGGCCTGGGCGCGATACCTGCGGTGCAGCCCGTCGACGCTGCGCTCGATGCGCGCGGAGTGGTTCGCGTAGCGGCGGAGGAACCGGATGTAGGCCGGGAACGACTTCGAGCTCGGTGCGCGCACGCGGCGCCCCGCGGCGTCCAGCCGCTTCTCCGCGGCGATGTCCCGCTTGACGACCGCGCGCAGCCCGGCGTCGCTGGCGGACGCGGACGCGGGTGGTCCGAGCACCCCGAGGATCGCGACGAGGACGAGCAGGGACCACCCACGGGACGCACGCATGCGGCGCACTGTAGTTCCGCTGCCGGCCCCCTCCGCTCGCGCCGGACGACCGTCGTATCGGGACGGACCTGGCGCGCTCGCACCCGCCGGTGACCGTTGGCGACGCGCACGGCCCGGGTACACCGCGGGCATGCCGTCCGTGCCGAAGAACGACGTGACCCGTTACTGGTGGCACGGCGGGGAGCCACTGTGGACGGGCGTCGCGGCTCTCGTCGGCGTCTTCATCGCGGTCGGGATCGCGCTCGCACTCGACCTGAGCGACGCCGCCGGCGGCGTGGTCGCGATCGCGACGGTCGTCGTCGTGCAGGTCGCCGTCCTTCGCGTCCGCGAACGGCGACGCGCGCGCGCCGCACCCGGACCCTCGACGCCCACGGACCGCAGAGCTAGCGCGGCCCGTCCGAGGCCGGTCGTTCGAGAGGATCCCTCCGTGTCCGCTCCGACGACCGCCGTGGTGATCCTGCGGCCGGCCTCCGACGCCACCAAAGCCGAGCTGACGGGCAGCCTGTCCACCTGGGCCCAGCGCCACCGGCGGTTCGCCGACCTCCCCGCCGCGCTCACCTGGGCCCGCGCGAAGGCCGACGCCGTCGCACTCCACGTCGACGGTGCCTGGTGGTCGGCCGGGACCGTTCCGCCCGACGACGAACGCGCCCGCCCCCTGGATCCGGCCACCGAGGCGCGCCTGGCCGACAGCGTCGCCGAGGAGTTCCGGCGCTCGGCAGCCGAGCGCCGACGCTACCCGGAGCCAGTTCGCTGGTACCTCGCCTTCGCCCTGCCCGAGACGATCGAGCTGCCGGTCGCCGTCGCCGCACTCGAGGACTGTCCGGACGTCGTCGGCCTGACCGTTCGCGAGCCGGCCGAGGGACGGCCCCACCTCTTCGCGCACGTCGAGGCACGCAGCCGCGACGACGTCCTGCGCACCAAGCACGAACCGATCTCCGCGGCCCTCCGAGCCGTTGCTCCACCGATCAGACGACCGGCCGTCGACCACGCGCTCGTCGACCTCAGCATCATCGGCTCCCACCAGATCGGCCTGGTCGAGTTCGAGCACCGCGCCCCCTAGCCCGGCGGTCGAGCGGCGACCGGCCCCGATCGCCGACCGGTCGCGGTCACCCCACCGCGACGACCACGGTGGCAGCGGGGAGACCGTCGGCCGTGATCCGGAGGCGCTGACGGCCGCGCCGGACGGGGCGCACGCGGACCGTGGCCCGTCCGTCGCCGCGCGACCGAACGACGCGCCCGAGCACCGCGATCCGCGCGCCGGGGAGCGGGTCGCCCCCGGCCGTCGTCACCCGGATCCGCAGGCGGACGCGGCGACCCGCTGTCAGCCGGCCGGGCGCCACGGACGCGTGGGGCCGCCGGCGGTCGAACACGTACGACGCGATGCGCGGCTCCCGCAGGACCGATGGCGCTCCCGGATCCGGCGCGGGCGGCGCCGGCTGTGGAGGAGCGAGCGCCACGCCCGGCACGAGCGGCGTCGCGCACGTGGCGGCCGGCACCCGGCCGATGTCGGCGGGCCCGTCGTGGTCGAGCGCGTCGAGCGCGATCGCCCAGGCGGTGTTCGACAGCGTCCCCGTCTCGGCGTGGCCGCTGTGGTCGTTCGGGCAGACGTCCTGGATCGCGACGTTGGTCACCCGGCCCCGCCCGGAGAGCGACTCCCGCGCCCGGGACGCGGCGGCGCTCCGGCTGAGGATCAGCTCGCCGTCGCGCGAGCGGATCTGGGTGTACGAGATGCCGGGAACGGTCTCGGCGCGGCTGTTGAGTGCCTGCAGGAACCGGGACCCGGCCGCCTGCTGCATCGACGCCGGAGGGCATCCCTGCGGAGCGCACCGCGCGACGATGTCCCCCGCGGGGACGCCGTGGTTCGTCGGGGCCAGGCCGACGACGTCGTCGACCAGGCGACGGGTGTCGGGCCAGAAGCGCAGCGCCCACCGCGGCACGATCCCGCCCTGGCTCGCGCCCACGACCGAGACGCGGCGGTGCGCGGCGGCGGACATCGCCCGGATCGCGGCGACGACGTACTGCCCTGCGACCTGGATGTCGCCGAGCCCGTCGTGCGGCAGGCGCACCGAGCAGTACGGGATCCCTCGCTGCCGCAGCGCCTGCATCCAGTTCCCGCCGAACAGCACGTCCGGGCTCACCCCTGTCCCCGAGACCAGCAGGACCGGCGCCCGGGTCGCGGCCCGCAGGTCCGTCGGGCAGACCAGCGCCCGCGTCGTCTCGGACGCCGGAACGGACAGGGACGGTCCCGGACGGTCGACCGCCGAGAACGGCGGCGCGGCACCGGCCGTCGCCGGCAGGCAGGCGGCCCCGAAGACCGTCGCCGTCGCCCACCGGGCGCCGCGCGACATGTCTCGACTGTAGAGCGCGACGCGGGCTCAGGGCGCGGCGCGGCGGAGCCGGATCACGAGCCCGCCCTCGCCGCTGATCTGGCCGACGCGCACGTGCCGCATGTCCGTGTAGATCCGCCCGTCGGGGACGTCGACGCCCCAGTCGCCCTCGAGGTGGTCGGCCGGGTGATGCCGCTCGACGAGGGTGCCGTCCGGCGCCCGGAACGTCGTGACGTCCCACGGATGGGAGCGCTGGTCGTCGGTCCAGCGGGTCGCGATCAGCCGCGTGCCGTCCGGCGTCGACTGCAGGGCACCGAAGCTGCCGGGTGCCGACTCACCGGTGTCGACCGCCTCGAGCCCGCGCACGGGCGCACCTCCGCGGCCGGTCAGCCGCAGCGCGTGCGACGAGCCGTACTCGTAGCCGTCGTCCGAGCTCACGAACGCCACGCCGCCGCGGACCGCGAGCGTCCTCGTGACGGTCGTGTCGGCGGCGCCGTCCCACCTCCGGACGCTCTCCCGACCGTCGAGACGCGCGGTGCGGACCGTGTGACGGAGACGGCCGCCGACGCGCTCCGTCCGGCTGAACGAGACGACGCCGCGGCGCAGCCCTGGCGCCGAGTCGGCCCGGCCGTCGGCCGCGAACGGCACCGGCGTCGGCGGGGCCGACCCGTCCGCCGGCATCGACCGCAGAGGACCGGGACGCTCCGAGGACGCCAAGAGGACGGTCGGCGTGCCGTCCCGGTCGGCGCCGATGGCGATCTGGTCCGCACCGAAGGGGACGGGGCGAGCGATGGTCCGCGGTGCCGCGCCGGCCGCCCGCACGACGACGCGGCCGTCCGCGATCCACGCCGCCCGCCCGTCACCGGCGGCGACGGCGACCACGTCCCGCGCCAACAGGATCTTCCGGTGCCCGGCGCGGACGCCCCGCTGGTACGCCTCGGCGGGCGGGTCCCCGCCGCTCGGCCGTGCGGCGCGGGTCGTGAGCTGCCCGGACGTCGCCGTCGCTGCGTCCTCGTCCCCCGCACCACCACATCCGGTGACGCTCACGGCGGCGAGACCACAGCCAGCCGCGGCGACGAGCCGCCAGGGATGCCGCCGCACCGCGCCCGGGTTTCGGGGAGACCGCCACACGACTTCACCGTACACCGGGCGTTCGGTCGTCCGACGCAGGTCCGTGCGTTCGAGCCGTCGGCCGATGGCGTCTTCCGTGAGGGCGATCCCCGCGCCGTCCAGGTCATCCGGGCGTCGACCCCGACCGCTCGCCCTCTTCCGGGCGCCCGCAGATCACGCAACGTGCGACCGTCGAGAACCGCCCGAGCCCGTGCGGTCATGAACAGACAGATGAGCCCTCCCCCAGACCCTCTCCTCTGGCGCCGCGCCGTCGCCGGGGACACCGACGCGTTCGGAGTGCTCTACGAGCGGCACGACCGGGCCGTCCTCGCCTTCTGCCTTTGGCGGACCGGCGATCCCGCGCTCGCCGAGGACCTGACCTCGATCGTGTTCCTCGAGGCCTGGCGGCGGCGCGCGAGCACGCCGCTCACCACGGGCGACGCCCGGCCGCTGCTGCTGGCGATCGCGACGAACGTCCTGCGCAATCAGTGGAGGACCCGCCGGAGGCACCGCGCCGCGCTCGAGCGCCTGGGCCGTGCCGGCGAACCCCGGCCGGACCACGACGACGACGCGGCGGATCGCGTCGACGCCGCCGCGCGCCTCCACGAGGTCCGCGCGCAACTCGATGCGCTCCCCCAGCGCGAGCGCGAGGTCCTCGCCCTCGTCGCGCTCGCCGACCTGACCTACGAGGAGACCGCCTCGGCGCTCGGCCTGCCGGTCGGCACCGTCCGCTCCCGGCTCTCCCGCGCCCGGGCCCGTCTCGCCGCGGGCCCCCTCCCCACCGACGTCCGCCCCACCCTCCGCCCGACCACGAAGGAGACCTCCTCGTGAGCCCGCTGCCCGACATCGACTCCCTGCTGCCCGACGACGACCGCCGCCGCACCCTCCGCGACGCGCTCGTCGCGGATCTGCGCACGACGACCGCCCCCGACCGGCGCACCGAGGACCCCGGAGCGCTGACCCGTCGCCGCTTCGTGCGGGGCGGCATCGCGCTGGCGGGCGTCTCCGCCGTCGGTCTGGCCGGGACGGCGGTCGTTCCCGGGCTTCGCGGGACGCCCGTCGACGTCGTGGCCTCGGCCCGCGCCGCCGCGGAGCCCGGCGGCGAGGGCATCGTCCACGCGCTCGTGCGCTACCACCACGGGCCGTACGTCTTCATGGGGGCGATGTACGCCGAGCCCCGCGGCGGACACCACCACCCCGGTGACGTCGGCCGGAAGGTCGGGACCGTCACCGGCGACATCGAGAGCTGGAGCACCGCCACGCCCCTGCGTCACCGGGAGGTCCGCTTCCTCGACGCGCCCGGCGGTGGCCAGGCGACCATGCAGACCGCCTACGCCGACGGCGTGGTGGCGGAGCGGAACTCCTGGGAGCCGAAGGGTCGCGAGCGGCAGATGGGCGCCCGGGAGCGTCGACGCGCCGTCCGCGATCTGACCGGGACGTCCGGCGGGCGCCTGTCGGGCCTCGACTCGAAGGGCGACCCGGTCACCACGATCCGGAGGCTCCTCGACGGCGGCCGGCTGCGCGAGGCGGGCAAGACCGACCTCGACGGCCGGCACGTGCGCCGCCTGGTGGGTCGCGAGGACGGGTACGTCGACGCCGGCGGCACGTGGACCCCGCCCGTGGACTTCGAGTACCTGATCGACGCGGGCTCCTACGCCCCCGTCCGCGTCACGTCCCTCCGGGTCCTGGCGGCGCATCCGAACGACGAGGAGCCCGCCGCGCGCCACGAGCGGCGCATCGTCGACCGCTGGGTCTTCGAGGTGTTCGAGCGGCTGCCGTTCACCCCCGAGACCGCGAAGCTCCTGACCATCGACGGGGCGGGCGAGATGCCGTCGCCCCAGGCAGACTGACCGTCGGCCCGGTTGGGACCCGCGGGATCTGGACAGCAGGACCCCATGCTCGTTCGGCACCTCCGCGCCTGGTTGCATCCCGTCCACGAACCCGTGCTCCTCGCGGAACCGCTGCGAACGGAGGTGGTGGAGCTGTTGCGCGGCGGCAAGGCGATCGAGGCGATGAAGATCACGAATCGGCGCACCGGCATCGGACTCGCCGCGACGAAGCGCGCCGTCGACGCCGTCGCCGCGACCGAAGGACTCGACGCGACCCTCTGACCGCGTCGCTGTCACAACCCGCCGCCGAGTGCAATGGAAGGGGCACATGACGCCAAGCGACGCGCTCGAGCGCCTCTACCGACGACAGTCCGAGCGGCTGCTGTCGTTCTTCGTCCGCCGCACCGCGGACCCACAGATCGCCGCCGACCTCTGGGCCGAGACGTTCGCCCAGATGGTCGCCGGCACCCGCCGCCGCGGCGGTCTGACGGGCCACGACGAGAGCGACGCCGCCCTCCTCTACACGGTGGCCCGCCGCCAGCTCGCGCTGTACTACCGGCGCGGCTACGCCGAGAAGCGCGCCCTGAACCGGCTCGATCTCGAACGTCCCGACCTGGGCGTCGACCCGGCCTCGCACCTCGAGGCGCTCTGCGATCTCGAGGAGCTCCGCGACGCCGTCGGCAAGGCCGTCGCGGAGATCCCCTCGGGACTCAGCCAGGCGGTCCGGCTGCGGATCGTCGACCAGCGCTCGTACGCCGACGTCGCCGCCGCGCTCGCGATCTCGGAACCGGCCGCACGAGCGCGCGTCTCACGCGGGCTCAAGGCGCTCGCGGACCTGCTCCCCCTCACCGACCCGACGTCGCGCGCCGCGCGTGGACTGGAGACCACATGACCGATTCCCCGCAGGACCCGACCGCGGCGCCCGAGGACCTCGAGCGGTTCCGCGACGACTTCGGCCGTGCGCTGTTCGCCGCGGCCCGCGAGCAGGACGCCGTCCGCCGGCTCCCGACCACCCGGCCGCGCCGGCGACGCGCCGCGATCGGCATCGCGGTCGCCGCCGCGGCCACCGTCCTCGTCGTGACCGCGCTGCCGTCGCCGGGGGATCACGACTCGCCGCTGCTCGGGGCGTCACCCGCCGAGGCGGCCGTCCAGCAGCTGCGCCGCTCGCTCCGGGAGGGCGTGCTCGTCCGCAGGGCCGAGACGACGCAGTACGGCCGCACGGTCGAACGCCGGACCGAGGAGGACTGGACCGATCTCGCGACCCGAGAGCAACACGTGCGGTACTCCAGCGACGATCCCAAGCGGGACTCGGAGTACTGGAACCCGTCCAAGCACGAGCGGTGGACCCGGGGGTCGCGGCGTGCTGCCGATGGACGGCCCGTGGTGACGCACGGCGACCTCCATGGCGCCGAGAACACGTCCAGCTCGCAGTCGCCGGCCGAAGAGGTCGACGACCTGCTGAAGCGCGCCCGCAACAACGACCTCGTCGTGCGACGCACCACCACGGCGAACGGCACGAAGGTGCTCGTGCTCGAGCAGCGGCAGAAGTGCTACGCCGACGCGACCAACAACGCCGGCGTGTGTCCCGACCCCGAGAAGCGGAGCCGCTGGCCGCAGGGCGGACCGGCCGGCCTGCGCCCCGTCACCTCGTTCCAGACCTGGTGGCTGCAGGAGGGCGACACCCCGCGCATCCTGCGCTACGAGAACGGCGCCGTCGCGTACGGCACCACCAAGCGCGACGTGGTCTATCGCAGTCGCTATACCCGCTGGGACGTCCTGCCGGCCACCGAGCAGAACCTCCGCCTGGTGCGCCCGCCGGCGTTCCCCGCCGACCGGTTCCTGGTGATCGAGGAGTGAGGCGTGGCAGACGGATTCAGGCCCCGGCTCGCCGATCCGCTCCAACGCGGCCTGGACGATCTCGGCGACCTCGGCCGCGGACCTGCCCGACCAGTCCGGGTGCGCTTCGGGCTCGGTCCCCACCCAGTACTGCCCGTCGTAGCCCGCGGCTTCCAGCGGCCACGCGCCGGTCGCCTCGTCGCCGTCGTCCGATCCGATCCCGTCGACCGTGATCTCGAGCGCCTTGGCGTCCGCGGCGTAGCGCGGGGCCTCCGGTTCGCCCCTGAACGGGGACGATCCGACGCGCCGATGCTCGCCGTTGGATAGTTGGAGCATGGGCATCGCCGACGGTAGGGCCTCGAGCTCGTCCCCCGAGAGCCTGTTCGCACCGGCCACGGCCGACGGCCGCCCCGTGGCCCCGGTGCTCGGGGCGACGATCACGCCGTGGGTGCTGGACCTGATCCGGCGCTACCGGGCCGCCGCCCCGTCGATGCGGGTCTGCGCGCACCTCGCGGAGGATCCGGACGAGGGCGCGGTGTGGCAGTCGTCGATCTTCGACCTGCGCACCTGCCGCCGGGCGGAGTGCACCGGGGCGGCCCTCGCGGTGCTCGAGGAGCGGCTCGGGCATCCGCCGGAGGACGAGCCGGCCCGGTGCACGACCTGCGGGCGGACGGGGGTCGCGGTCCGAGGGGTCGGCGTGGCCGTGGGACCCACGATGCTGCGCGGCACGGTCTGCGACCACTGCCTGGCCGCCCAGCCGATACCGACCCCCTCGTCGGCGACCGACCCGGTGGCGGGCGTCGACGCGCCCAGCGCCCAGCGCCAGATCGAGCCCGACGACGAGCCGCTCGACGTGGACGTCCCGGAGCTCGCCGCCGCGGAGAGCCGGATCCCGTTCGACGCGGTCGGCCGGCGCGCGCTCCGGCGGGGATGGCTCATGGCCGAGGCCTGCGCCAGGACCACGGCGCCCGGCCTCGCCCCGGACCGGGCCGTGATCGGGGGCCTGCTGGTCCGGGCCGCGAAGCTCGCCAAGGGCCTCGCCGGCCCGGCGCCCACGGACGGGGCATTCGTGCACGACCTCGCGTTCCGGTCCCTCGTGGAGACGACGACGACCCTCTGGTGGCTCCTGCGCGCCGAGGCCGCGGACGCGGCGACGGCGACGGCCGCCTTCCGGGACGCCGGACCTGCCGGCCCGGGATCAGGGCAGGTCCGGGACCGCCTGGCAGACCTGGGGCGCGAGGCGGACCATACGACGCTGCTCAGTCCATCGCCCGACGCCGTCCCCGGCTCGTGGCGGGAGCTCACGACCCTCCACCTCTCCGAGCGCCCGGACGGGTTCGCCCTCGACCTCGGGAACCCGGAGATCGGCCCGATCCAGGCGCTGATCGCCGGCGAGCACCTGTCCCTCGCGTGCGCCGACTACGTCGACCGGATGCCGACCGACCTCGACCCGGACCAGCTGCGCCGGCTCGCCGACGAGCTGACGGAGCTCCGCGCGAACGTCGAGGTGGCGTACGCGGAGGCGTTCCCCGAGTCCGGCGACGCCTGACGGCGGCCGTGCTCGTCCGCCGACCAGGAAACCAGGCTCAGGCTCCCGGCGACGCCTGATCCTCGACGACATCGGCGCGTACGAGCACGGCCACCCGGTCCCGCGCCGACCGCCTTCGTTAGGCTCAGGGGATGGCCGATAGCCCCACCTCGGCCGCCATTGCAACCGACGGCGCCGCCGAGCCCACGGCCGCAGCGTCGGCCGACCTCCGGCGCGAGGCCGGTCGCCGGCGGACGTTCGCGATCATCTCCCACCCGGACGCCGGCAAGACGACGCTGACGGAGAAGCTCCTCCTCTACGGCGGCGCGGTCCACGAGGCCGGCGCGGTCAAGGCCCGGGCCGGCGCGCGGAACTCGACGTCGGACTGGATGCAGATCGAGCGCGAGCGCGGCATCTCCGTCAGCTCGACCGTCCTGCGGTTCGAGGTGGGCGACGTCGTCGTCAACCTGCTGGACACCCCCGGCCACCAGGACTTCTCCGAGGACACGCTGCGCGTCCTCGCCGCGGCGGACTGCGCGGTGATGGTGATCGACGCCGCCAAGGGCATCGAGCAGCAGACTCGGCGGCTCTTCCAGGTCGCCCGGGCCCGGCGGATCCCGATCATCACGTTCGTCAACAAGTGCGACCGCCCGGGCGTGAGCCCGCTGGAGCTCGTGGACCACATCGAGAAGGAGCTCGGCCTGCGGGCGACGCCGGTCACCTGGCCGGTCGGCGAGGGCCAGGACTTCTGCGGCGTCATCGACCGGCGCGACGACTCGTTCCACCGCTTCACGCGCACTGCGCGCGGCTCGTCCGTCGTCGACGACGAGGTCGTGTCGGCCGACGACGTGGGCCTCGACGAGGATCCCCGGTGGGCGACGGCCCGGGAGGAGGTGGACCTCTTGGACGCCGTGGAGGCCGACCACGACCCGGAGACCTTCGAGGCGGGGAGCTCGACGCCCTTGTTCTTCGGCTCGGCGGTCTGGAACTTCGGGGTCGACGCGCTGCTGCAGGCGCTGCAGGAGATCGCGCCCGCGCCCACCCCCTGGCCGACGGTCGAGGAGGTCCTCCGCCCGCTGGAGGCGCCGTTCTCCGGGTTCGTCTGCAAGGTGCAGGCCAACACCGACCCCCGGCACCGCGACCGGATCGCGTACGTCCGCATCTGCTCCGGGCGCTTCGAGCGGGGGCTGAAGGTGCTGAACAGCCGCAACGGCCGACCCTTCACGATGCACCACGCGCACGCGGTGTTCGCCCGCGAGCGCCTCGACCTGCCCGAGGCCTGGCCGGGCGACGTCATCGGCGTCGTCGGCGCCCTGGACCTCCGGGTCGGGGACACGCTGCACGCCGGATCGACCTCCGTGGCGTTCCCGCCGATCCCGACCATCCCGCCCGAGCGCTTCGTGGCGGCCGTCAACCGCGACGCGCGGCGGCACAAGCAGTTCCGCAGCGGCCTCCAGCAGCTCGACGAGGAGGGCGTCGTCCGCCTGCTGCAGCGCGGCGGCGTGCAGGACCCGCGCCCCATCCTGGGCGGCGTCGGAGCCCTGCAGTTCGAGGTCGCGGTGCAGCGGATGCAGGACGAGTTCGGCGCGGAGATCCGCCTCGAGTCCCTCCCCTGGTCCGAAGCCCGCCTCATCGCCCTCGAGGACGTCAAGACCGTCGAGGACGACGGGGCCGGCGTCGCCCTCCTCGGCGCCGACGGCGCGGTCTTCGCCGCCTTCACCGACGGCTTCCAGCTCCGCCGCTTCGCCAAGCGCCACCCCGACGTCCAGCTGCGCGAGCTCGTGAACACGGCGTCCGACGTCCTGCCGGCCTGACGCGCACTGGCTGGTGAGCCTCGGTGGAGCCGAGCTCGCCCGGTGCGGGTCGTCGAGGCCGCTGAGCGCGTCGGTCGTTCGTGACGACGTCGCCCTGACGGCGAGCCGACCGGTTCTCGGCCGCAGGTCAGGCGCCGGTAGGCGCTGCCGACGGTGCCGGACGAGACGGTCGACGAGCCACGGCTCCGGCCACGATCGCCGCGACGATGGAGCAGACGACCGTCAGGAAGACGCCGGGGCCGAGGCCACCGGAGGCAACGCTCCTGCCGGTTCCCGCGGCCGTGAACACGATGGTGTCGGTCTCGAGCCGCCTGGCCTCCGACACGACCGACAGCACGATCGATCCCGCGGCCACGAGCAGCGCAGAGACCGCCAGCGCCGGCACCACCCGGCGCGGCGCGGAACGTCCTGCCAGGGCAACGCACGCCAAGGCGAGACAGCCCGCGGCGATCGCCAGCGCGACGCCGACGGGCGCGACGAAGCGGCCCGCAGGACCATCGAGCCCCCCGTAGGTGAGCTTCGCCGTCTCGGACGTGAGCGGCACGTAACACGTCCAGCCGCACGCGCCGCGCTCGACTCCGAGCCACGGAACCCACAACGACCCGAGAGCACCCGCCACCGCAACGAGCGCAGCGACGAGCAAGAACGAGCGAGCCCACGCGTTTCGCACGCTGCGAAGTCTAGCCCGCCCGTCCCGGCTCGACGCCGATCAGGTCGGGGCGGTCGAGCGAACCAGACGCTGGTCTTCGCCATCGCTCCAAGCTCTCGCGAGAGCGCCAACCCGCGCCAACGGTGTCGTTGCCCAGAACTCCGGCGGCGCCACCGCGACGTACGAGCCGATCGTTTGAGCGCGCCCTGCCGTCGTACGGTCACATCGCAAGGACCCGCGACGATATACGGGCATGGACACGTCCTTCGAGCGCCGCACGGACGCGCGGCTGCTGTCCGAGCGACGCCGCCCGGAGGACGCGTTCGCCGCGTTCTACCGCCGGCACAACGACGCGGTCATGCGCTATGTCGCGTCACGCGGACTCGACCCACACGCCGCCGCCGACGTCGTCTCCGCGACGTTCTTCGCTGCGCTCCGCGCTCGACGGCGATACCGACCGCAGAACCCGACCGCGCTTCCGTGGCTCCTGACGATCGCCACCTCCCAGATCGCTGACAGCGCCCGGAAGGATCGCCGCGACGACCGACTTCAGCGACGAATCGTCGCCCACGACCCACCACCGCTCACCGACGCAGACACCGCCGGCTACGCCGCCCTCGTGGCAGGAGAGGAGCCATTCACCAAGGCCCTCGGACGGCTCCCCGACGACCAGCGCTCAGCAGTCCAGCCGGCGGACCGACCAGGGCGCCCGTGACCCGACATGGAGCCGGACGGTGCGCCAGGAGGTCGCCCAGCTACGGCCTCGCCCGTCGAGCTGCATCCGGGATGACACATGGCCCCGGCGGCGAGCCGTCGCGGTACTGGGCGCACATGTCGCGTGGGTTCGTCATTCCGGGGCGGTAGCAGTCTCCGGGCCGGTCGACCCGCCGGCCGTCGGTGCAGACCCCAGGGGAAGACGTTCGCGGCGCGGAGCGCCCATCGCGCGGAGAGGCGCCGGGCTCCCGAGACCGGGCAGACCATGCCGCCGCTGCCTCCTGGCTTCGAAGTCCACCCACGCTCGATCGAGGACGGAGAGTCGAGACCGCGCTTCGTGGGTCCTTTCTGGCACCTCTGCGAGGCGCTGTCGACGTATCGGCCGCGCGGCGCGCGACCGGGTGGGCGCCGCTCACCCCAGGGGCCGCGACGCCCAGCGCAGGGCCGGCTTGTTCTCCGCCCGCGCTCCCTCCCAGACCGCGCGGAAGCCCGTCGTCCCCGAGTCGATGAGCAGGCCGCCGCGGTCGCCCGGCGTCGCGGTCGCCACCGGCTCGATCGCACCGAACGGACCGGCGTCGCGACGGAAGGCGACCCCGGCCACCGTCGGCGGCGGTGCGTCCAGGCTGTTGGTCTTCGGATCAAACGCCACGGCCGAGCCAGTCACCGAGACGGCGGTCGTCCCGCCGTGCACCGCGATGAGGTTCACGTAGCCCTCCGGGAGCAGCGCTGTCGTGGGCCCGAACCGGTCGGTGCGCGTCGCGACCGCGACCCGCGGGGAGGTCGGTCCGTCGAGTTCACCGATCGCCTGAGTCCACGCGACCGCCGCACGGCCCTGGTCGTCCATCGCCGTCTGCGGGACACCACCAGGACGCTCACGCGTGCCGCCCGGATCGAGCGTCACGGCGGAGGTGTAGGTCGTCCTCCCGCGCCGCCGGAACGCCGCACGGACGACGTACGGGTGGTCGGCCTCCTCGCCCCCGTCCTGGATGCCCCACGCCAGCACCGCGCCGCCGTGCTCGTCGACGGAGACCGACCCATCGATGCTGTCGTACTTCGTGTGGTCGAGGGTCCGCTCGGGCCCCAGCCGTCGGGTGCGAAGGTCGAACGTACGGGCGGCTACGACGTAGCCCGTGCGCGTCGCGTGCTGCAACAGCAGGACGCCTGCCCCGCGACGGTCCAGCGTGGCGTCGAGGAGCGCGGCGCGCCCGGGGACCGGCAACGAGGACCAGCGCGATCGATGCCCCGCGGTGGACCAGGCGAGCCGGTAGCGCTCGTTCGCGGAGGTGATTCCCTCGTCCGGGGGCGTCTTCGCGGCGACCACGACGAGCACGTGCCCGCCCGGGCCGACGACCAGGTCCTCCGCGAGCTCCTTGCCGCGCGTGACCAGGTGCAGCGCGCCGAGCGACCGGGCGCCGAGGTCACCGAACGACACGCCCTGGGGCCCGTCACGAGTGGCACTGCGCAGGTAGACCGCCCGGTCGCCGGAGCCCGAGATCTCGCTGACGTTCGGCACGCGACGGACCTTGCCCGGACGACCAGCGGCGGAGACCGGGACGAGCTCCGAGTCGCTGCCGTATCCGTAGACCAGCGACGCACCGTGCGTCCCGACCACGAACTGGTTCAGCTCGATGCCCGACGGACCGACCGTCTTCGGCGACGACCACGGCGAGTCAGCCGCGGCGGGCCCCGCGACCGCGAGAGCCAGCGGGACGACGGCGAAAGCGACGACGACGGATCGCGACCGGCGCGACGGGTGGGGAGATGCGGATCTCACGGGACTCCTGGTGCTCGGGATACCCGTCCAAACACCGCGCACCACCCGGAGGTGCGCAGGCGCTCCCGATTCCGTCGCGTGCGCCGGACGTTCTCCAGAGGACCGCCGCCGGCTCGGTGCTCGGAGCCTCCCCAGGCAGGCGGGCCGCCCGCGCGTCGCCGGTCGTTCGCGACCCGTACCGCCGGGTGGGTGGACGTCGGCGCGGACGCGAGCTCCGCCGCGCGGACCGCGGCCACGGAAGCCGAAGGCGCACGGGCGTTGACCATGGGCGGCGAGCCGACACCGTCGACCGACGGGATCGGGTGGCCACGGTCTACGGTCTTTCAGCTGCCGTCCCCGACCGCCCAGGCGCGATCCCACCGACCCGCGGCAGCGTCCTCCTCGCGGATCAGGATCCGGACGTCGCCCCCGTCGCCCACTCGAGCCCGAGGTCGGCGGACCCGTCGAGCGAGAGGAGGACCAGCTCCCCCTCCTCGGCAGGGCACCCCTGGGCGCGGGGGCGTCCCCCAGGAGCGTGCCGAATGCCGCACCGGACAGCTCGTGGTCATCGTTGGTGTCGCGGTCGTCGCCGGCCTGTTGGGTGATGCGCTCGATCGCGATCGCGCGGAGCTCGTCAGCCGTCAGGTTCTCGACGTCGTCGGGGAGCCCACCGAAGCCCTCGAGGAAGCGTCGCCAGCCGTCCGCGTTGCTCTCGCGGTCGGGGTCCTGCGGGCCGTCGGTGGTGGCCAGGGTCGTGAGCACCGATCCGGTCGGGGGCCACCGCAGCGAGGTCGATCGCGCGGCCCTCCCCCTGCTCGACGGCGTCGCGCGTTCTCGAGATCGACTCCCACTGGGACGGAAGGCGCCGCCAGCGATCGCGCCAGGCACCGTCGAGCACCGTCAGGTCGGGCAGCGGCGGCGACCGACGCGTGTCGCCCGTCCACCAGCCCATCACGAGCGCGCACGGCTCGGCCGGATCGATGCCGGTGACGGCAGCGACGATCAGGTCCCGCATCGCCGACGCCGCCTCCTCCGTGTCCCCCGGCGCCGGATCGTGCGACGCCCATCCCCCGTGCAGGCGACGGGACCAGAGCGGCACGGACGCCGACGCCGGCGCGCCGGGCTCGACCAGCGCGCGCAGGCCGTGCTCGAGCAGCGACGACGGATCGGGAGCGCACGCGCCGACGACCTCGACCTCGGCGGGCGGCTGGCCACCCGCGATATCTCCGCGCGCCATGCGGTCCACCCGTCGCTCGCGCGGCTCCCCGTCGATGCCGAGCCGAACCGCATCGGCCGCAAGCACCGCGACGGCGGGACGATCGGGCTCCCTCCGCTGCACGTAGACCCGGGCGCGCTCGATCCGCAACCGGCCGCGGCCCGCCGGCGTGACGACCACGAGATGCACCTCGGGCTCGGGCGGCTCGTCCGTATCGCCCCGCTCCCACTCCGCGCGCACGACGACCACGACTCCGTCGTCGAGGACCGCCCGGGCGGACACGTCGTGAGCGCCCGGATGCCGGACCACGACCAGGATCTCGGTGCCGTCGGGATCGCGACGGCCGACCCCTACCGTGTGCTGGTCCCCCCGTCGCGAGTGCGCGCGAACCGTCGCGACGGCTCCCTCGGCGTCGAGGCCGATCGTCGCTCCGTCGGCGTCCCCCAGCCGGTTCGTCCAAACCGGACCCTCCGGATCGAGCGTCGCTGCCGGGTCCAGCCCGGCGGCCTCTTCCCCGCTCGCGAAGCGCGTCGTCACGACATCGATCGATCTCCGGTCGAATTGGGCCGCGAGCCACCGCTCGGGCTCATCGACCACCACCTCGTCCGCAACCTCCACGACCCGGCGGGTCAGCCGCCGAGCCTCTTCCCACCACACGGGCTCACGCATGCGACGCACGCTCGCATGCCGTGGAACCGATCGCGAGCACCGACGCATCACACGGCCGGGCCCCACCGACCAGCTACCCCAACCCCGTCGTTCTGGGCACCCGTGCTCCGTAGGCTCAGACCATGGGCTTCGACGGCGACAGCGTCATCACGGTTCACGATCCCCGGGCCGTTCTGCTGAGCGTGACCGAGACGGGACTGCTGGCCGGCTTCCGACGGGACTACGCCGACACGTTCGATCCCGAAGCTCCCGACGACTGGGAACACGTCTTCACCATCCTGCCCTCGCCACTGCTCGTCCCCGTCACCGGGGCCACGATGATCACTCGAACGCCCCGAGGTTCAACACAGCGACCTGTCCAGCTGTCCGTACTCAGCCTCGACGCACTCCCAGACGCCCCGACATCCCCGACCGACTTCTACGCCGACGCATACCGAGCCCTCGGTCCGACACGGCTCCTCCCCCTCGCCAACGTGACACGCGAGATCACCGACGGCGCGATCGCCGACCCCGAGACCCTGGCGCTCCTCTTCTGGATCCTCCACGCCGAACACGCGTGACCTGAAGCAGGACACGCGACGCGGCTCAAGACGAACGACAGCTGGAGGTGCGGGCGTTCCAACCTAGGATCCTGCAGCGAGGTCCCGATTCGCAGGACGTGCGTCGACGGTGCTCGATTCGGCTTAGGGCGCTGTCAGCCGCGTGACCACGCCGTGTTCGACTCGTACGTCGATGCGCCGCAGGTTCAGGTCAGCCGTGAACGCCTTCGCAGCTCCCTCTCCTTCGACGACCCGCAAGGTGCAGTCGTACCTGGCCGCGAGTCGTCGAGCCGGATCAACGCGCATGCCAATGATGCGCCGCGCATCGAACCGGGACACGCGAGCCCCGGGTGAAACTCCCGGCGCATTCGCGATCCGCGGGTACGGCTTCGCCTTCGCTGGCATCGTCGCGACGACCACCTCGGGGGCGTCATCGCCGCAACCGCATACGAGGACCATCGCGCCGACGACAGCGACCTTCGTGAGCCTCTGCTTCCACACCGGCTGAGCATGACGGGGACCGCGCTCCAGCGCTACCAAGCATCGCGAGTGGTCAGTCGACGGTTCCCCGCCAGAGCGAAGCCCGGGTGCCTCCCGACGTCGCCGCGTACGCCCTGGCGCCACCGCTGACCGCCGTCCTTGCCGCTGTCTTCGCTGCCATCGCCGGCAACTGGATCGCGTGCGCCGGGTTCGTGGTTCTCCTCGCCCTGAGCACCGACGACATCCGAAACCTCTGGAAGAACCGACTCCGCCCGGATGACGACGCCGTCGAGCACCGCGAACCTCCAAGGCGCGAACCCCGAGCTGCGAGGACGCCGTCGACCATCAGGCCATGACAGACAGGGCGGTCGTCTGTGAGCCCTTTCGGCCGCCCGGCGGGGGTTCCAACCGCCGTACGTATGGTTGTGCGATCCCTCGGTTCCCCAGGAGCACCATCATGCGGCTCGCCAGCACACGGAACACCTTGTACGTCATCGCAGCCGCAGGAGGAGCCTGCACGGCGTTGTCCGCGTGCGGCTCGAACTCCAACGCGACCACCGCGGCGGCAACAACGCCCCGGCCCACCACAACGGCCGCCCGAGCTCAGAAGACCGAGGGTCCCGGCACACTGCTCGCGCCGGCCCTGGTCTACCGGGACACCCCGGACTACATCGCCAGCGCCGATTACGTCGTGATCTTCCGGGCCCGCGGCCGATTCGCAGGCACCGACTCGGTCGGCACGACGAATCCCGGCCGCATCGAGCTCCTCGACGCCGTCGACAACCACGACGGCTACGCCGGTGCACTCAGCACCGGGACGCCCAAGGGCAAGTGCTATTGGTGGACGCTTCAAGGCACGCCGAAGCTCGACGGCACCCCAAAGGGCAAGCACACCACGCTGACGCTGCACCTTCCCCGAACCACGGCCCAGCGGCGCACCGTCACCCTCCGCACGCTGCCAGCCGGTGCAACGTCGGACTCGTGGACCACCAATCGCCAGATCGCCCGCGACCTTCGCCGCATCGGATGCAAAGGACGAAACCTCTCGCAGTAGCCGGGTCGGTTCCGGCACGAGTGAGAGTGCGTCGCCCCGACGCCCCAGAACGGCTGCGGTGGCGGGGTCACGCCTGTCGTCGTTGTCGGGCATGTTGAAACCCGATCGCGTCCGGAACGAGAGCCGTGTGGGTCAGCGGTAGGCGCTGGAACGAGGACCACTTGATCGATGTCGGCTCCGGAATTGTTCTGCAGACCGTCGCGCAGCCGGACGGTGCAGGTGACGGCGGGCGTCGGCCGGGACTGCAGTCGATGCTTCATCGCGGTCTACGTGACGACCGAGCGTTCACGGCCAGCGATATGACGAAGACCACTGCTGCAAACGGAAGAGCGAACCGGATCGCCTGCGCGTTGGCCGCCGCGCGACCGTCGCGCCGACCCATAAGGAGCCAAACGCCTGCGCCGGCGACGACAGTCGCCAGAACAGCTTCGAAAACGGCGGTGCCAAGTGTCGCTTGAGCCTCAGCCCCAGGCGATCGGGGCCCTCGATGGCAACGGGCATCCCGATCTCGTGATCGCCGACGCCGGCTCCAACACGGTGTCGGACCCGGGACGCCGCGAGGTCAGCGCTTCAGGATCAGGGCGCGCTTCGTGGTCCGCTTCGGGCCGGTGCCGTCCCGGGCCACGACCGTCACGACGAGCCGTACGGACCTGACCTTCCCGAGGGCCTTCCGGGCCTTCGCGGCGAACCGCACCCGGAGGTTCTTCCTGGCCGTCGTGCCCTTCCCGCCGGCCGAGCCGACCACCGTCTCGGTGGCCTTCTTGGCGAGGTGCAGCTTCTTCGCCGTCCTGCCGGCGACCGTGACCTTGACGGCGAGGTCGCAGGAGCGGGAGCAGGAGAGCGGGAGCTTCAGTCCCGACCGCAGCACCGTGCCGAGCTTGCCGGCCCGCAGCTTCGACAGCGTGATCGCCGGAGCCGTCGCGGGCGGACGAGTGGTTTGGCCACCGGTCGTCCCGCCCGGTGCCGGTGCGCCGGGGGAGCCACCCGACCCGGCGGGCCCGAGGTGGGCGTCGATGCCCACCGCGGGGCTCGCGATCGTCGGCGTCACGGCCTTCGCGGTCTGCGGGGACGGCTGGCCGTCGTACCACTCGGAGGTGTAGGCGGCGGAACCGCTGGCGTTGCACCGGTCGAACTGGACGCGGTAGTCGACCCCCGCGGCCAGGCCGTGGACCGCGTAGGCCCCGGCCGCGTCCGTGCTGACGCGACGCTCGAAGGTCACGCCGCCGGTGTCGGGCGACGGCACAGCGACCGAGACGCAGGCGCCCGCCAGGGGAGCGTCCGTCCCGGAGCTCCCGTAGACGTGCCCGCTGATGCTCGTCCCGGGCTCGAGCGTCGCGTCGACGCCGGTCCGCTCCCCGCCGCTGGGGACGGTGACGGTCGTGGCGTCTCCCGGGCGCTTCGCTGCACGGTAGTACTGGAGGCCGTACGTGTCGGACCCCACCTGCTCGCAGCTGTCGAACTTGACGCGGTAGTCCCCGGGACCCAGGCCGACGAGCCGGTACGTCCCGTCAGAGGAGATCGCGGCGTGTCCGAGGGGTAAGCCGGAGGGGGAGGCGGTCGACACGAACACGCAGGTCGCGGACGCGTCGACCGGGGCGCCTCCCGGCCCCGTGACCGTGCCGGAGAACGAGCCGGCGGCGGCCGAGGCCGGTCCGGCGAAGCCGGTCGAAGCGACCAGCGCGACCCCGACGACGAGCAGTCGCCGACAGTGCTGTCGGGATGGCGAGGCCGGGCGCGGGCGTGCCGTCGCGCTCCCGCGAGGGCAGGATGCATCGGTGTTCATGGGCGCTCCTGGGGCGATCACGGGCGAGCGGGCGTGCGGCCGCAGAACCATCACGCGACGACGAGACGCAGTATGCAACCAGCCCTACCGGCCGCGCGCAAGCATCGACGGGGCAACGCTCTGGCCCATCGGGATCCGATCGCACGCAGCCAGCGTCACCGGCGTAGAAGAGGACTGATCTGCCCGCCGGCAACGCGGACGGCTGATCCTGGAGGGTCGGCACCCGGTCGTGTACGGAACGCGAACGGATCGAGCGCTGAGGTCGCTCCTCAGGCCGGGGCGATCGCGATCACGTCGAGGCCGTCGAGGTCCTGGAAGTCGTCTGGGTTGCACGTGTAGAGCGGCAGTCCGGCAGCGAGCGCGGCGGCTGCGATCAGCAGGTCGACTGCTCGTCGTCCCCGTGCCTTGCGGCCGGCAGCGTGAACCGACGCGTAGATGCGCCCGTAGGCGCGAGCGGCCGCGTCGTCGAATGGCAACGGCGCGAACACCGCTTCGGCCCGTTGCAGGCGCTCTTGGCGACGCGCCCGCTCTGCCGGGTCGTCGGTGGCGTGCGGACCGGCAGCGAGCTCGGCCATCGTGATCGCCGAGACCGCGAGCTCATCGGGAAGCTCGTGCTCATCGAGACGGCCCAGATCGATGACGACCGACGTGTCGATCAACCCTCGCCGTCGACCTTCAGGCACGAGGCTCCGATCCCTGGTCGACCCCGTCGTCGAGGTCGGCCCGGAACCGGCCCTGGTCGACGATCGGGGCGTTCATGAACGCCCGCAAGACGGCGTCACGTTCTACGAACGGCCCCGGCGCGACGGGACTCAGCTCCCCCACCGGCACACCGTTGCGCGTCACGACGAAATGCTCCCCGCGGTCGAGCGCTCTCATGACGTCACCACTTTCGTTCCGAAGCTCACGCTGCGTGATCGACCGCCTCATACGCGAATTGTAGCACCGGTGCTACAGGCCCCGGCACGATTTTCAGACACGACGACACCCCCGCCGCGTCACGGGTCCGTTCTGGCATCTCACCCCACGCCGCCGGGCTCGTCGCAAGCCGGACGGCTCGGGGTCGTCGCCAGCCATCTTGCGACGAGATGTGGCGTGCGTCCTAGGCTTGGCTCATGAGCCTGGGGCAAGCGACTCTCTCGCCCACCGTCGACCGCGTGCCGCAGGCGAGGACCACCCGCGCAGCCGCGCTCACCCTTGTGGCGCTCGCGGCGGGCATCACCGGGTGCGGGAGCAACGACAAGGTCGACTCCCTCTCAGACGCGAAAGAAGTCGCGCTGGCGCAGGCCAAGAAGACCTGCGAGGGGTCACCGAAGGCGCGAATCGTCACGTGCACACAGAGGACCGACGAGTGGGACTGCTCGTACCTCAGAGACGGACCCAACGATGGAGGCGGAACCATCATCGTCAAACGCGACGGATCCACGGCGGTCCTTTCGACACTCTGTACGTAGCGTGGGATCTGCCGACGGTCCCGATCCGCGTATCGAGGGCCATCGGGTCGTTCAGGAAATATGCCATCGCTCGCAGAGCCCGGTGAGCGCGGATGGGCGAGATTCGCAATGACTCGTGTTACATCCGGCTCGCCGTCGACATAAGGAGACCGTGCCGCCACCCCTCTCCAACCTTGAGCGCTTCGACGCGTTGTACCGGGAACACCACGCGGCCATCAAGCGCTTCGTTCACCGTCGCGTCGACGAGGCAGTCGTCGACGACGTCGTCGCTGACATCTTCGCGGTCGCATGGCGTCGGCTGGAGGACGTACCCGCGGAGCCACTTCCTTGGCTGTACGTCACAGCCCGGAACCTCATCGGCGCCGAGCACCGCTCAGCCGCGATGAAGCGCGCACGGAACGAGGACCTCCGGCGCGCAGCGACCGACGAGCACGAGAGCGCGAAGGACCCGGGCGACGAGATCGCTGACCGCGACCTCGCGCTCGCCGCCTTCCGAGAACTGTCCGAGCGCGAACGCGAGACCCTCCGCCTCGTCGCCTGGGAAGGCCTGGACCACGCCACCGCCGCTCAGGTCCTCGGCATCACCCGCGTCGCGTTCTCCATGCGTCTCTCGCGAGCCCGCCGCCGGCTGCATGCCGCCGCCACCGAGCTCGAACGCGCACCACGCCCCACCCATCACCACCCCGTCCCGGAGAAGCAGGTATGAATCCCGATCAGATCCTCCTCGGCCTCGCAGCAGCGGACCCCGCCCGGGACATCGACCCCAACGAGCAGCCGACCGCCGAGCAGATCGACGCCGCACGGCACCGGACTGTTCCGGCGGACGTCATCCCCCGCACGCGCCCGAGAGCCCGACGCGCGCTCGTCCCCAGCCTGGGGCTCCTCGCCGTTGGTGCCACCGCCCTCGTCGTCCTCCCAGGTGCTGGCACACCGATCGACCTGACCGCCGAGGCCTACGCACAGACCACCGCGCCGCGCGGGCGCATCGCGTACGCCCTCGTCACAGCCACCTCGACGCAGACCACGAAGGGCAAGATCACCCGCCGCGAGCGATACCGCGACGAATCTTGGGCCTACGGCAAGGAGTCGCACACCGTCACCTCGATCTTCCCGCCCGACCGCCGACCGATGGTCGCCGATCACGTCACTGGAACCGACGGCGTCATGCACCACATCGACAACGACGGGATGTACCGCATCGTCCGCCCGTCGGACAACGAAGACTCCGCCAACGTGATCGCCACCGAGCAGGCCGGCTTCGTCGCCGAGTTCCGCAAGAGCTACGAGCGGGGCCAGCTCGACCCCGCCGGCGACACCACCTACGCCGGACGCCCCGCACGTCGGTACATCGTCCGCGACCCACGGCGCCCCGAACGCGGGTTCGCGCAGTCGTTCTACCTGGACCGCAAGACCGGAGCGCCCCTCGGCATGATCACCGAATCGCAGGCTTTCATCGGCAATGCACCCGAGTCCGACGGCCCGACGACCATGCGCTACGCATCCGTCGTCCGCAAGCTCGCTGCCCTACCGCCCACGGCCGAGAACCTCCGCAACCTCCGCACCCCCACCATCGTCCGGCGACGCGACGCCGACGGCTGCATCCACGGCCCCGTCACCCGCGCACGCTCCTCCGACACCGCTCGCCGATACGACTGCGGAGGACCGCCCAACGGCCCCGTTCTCACTCCCTGAACCGCGAGCTCGACATGCATCGCGTTGCGTCGACGAAACGCCTTCTTCGCGAGTGCCCCGCCCATCCTGAACGCATCGCTGGCCGTCTGCGCTCGATCGACCGCCGCTCGCGCCCTCCCCGCCGCAGCATCCGAGCACCGGCTGTGCAACCACTGCGAGTAGATCTCGTCGTGGTCCTCAGTGATGCGCTGCAACGTGCGAGACGTCCGCGGTGACCACACGTATGCCCGGCAGTCACCCGCCCACGCCACATGGACTCGCGGTGATTCGACGTCCAGCACCGCAACGACGACGGCCGCCGTCATCACCGGGTTCCCGGGTCCGCCGTCGCGAGCCGCCTCCCGGGCAGCGCGAAGGTCCGCCCTCATCGCGTCAAACAGCACCGATGCCGGCAGCGGGTGCGCGAGCGCTACGTCTCTGGGTCCGAGCTACTTCAGGTCCGTCTCGCCGGAGGACAACGGGGTAGAGGATCGCGCCGGCGACCGCCGCGCGATGACAGCGCCTACGAGAGCGGCCGCGATCATGCGCGGAGACTACGACGATGGACCCTGACCGGGGTCGTTCAGCTCACGTCGCTTGACGCGCACGCTCGGGCGGTAGACCGTGTCCACGTGCGGTGGTCCACGGTCCTTCTGGTGCTCGTGGCGTTGGTCGTCCTGTTCGCGATCTACGTCGTGCTCGACAACGCGGTCTTCAACCCCGTGTGATCGAACGGGTCGTTTGCGGCATCGCACCGGTCTTGCGTTTACCCAGCCGGAGTGGTTTCCGATGCTGGAGCGTGATCCGGTGGTGGGCCCCGCTATCCGTCGGTCGGGGGAATGGCACACGCCTCAGCGAACTGACCGGAGCACTGTCCGAAGTCGGCGTCGCTCGTGCGACTGTTCGCCAGCGCGACGGACCGGGCGGGCAGTGGCGACAGGTCGATCGACTGCGATGCCACCGTCTTTGAGGCGATGAGCCGAGACCCGTTCAGCCTCAGGCCTCGAAGGCCGTCCGTGGTGAGCGCGGTCCTGTGCACGCCGGTCGCGTCGCTGGCCCAGATGGCGTCTTTCGTCGCCCAGGCGGCCGCGGTGGTGGTGGCGACGGGGAAGCGAACGTCCGGGCCGGGAGCGGCGTTCGGATCGGCGGGGACGAGGACCGCGTCAGTGGACGTGGTCGTGTTTCCGGAGCCCCCGGACCCCTGGTAGTAGAAGTAATCGAAGATGACCGCCCCGCCGACAATGTCGGGCGTTCCGACGGTCTGGCTGTCCTCGGTGCTGTAGCCGTTCTGGCCCGTCGTGGCGGCGTACAGCCGGCGACCGGCGCGGTCGCAGATCTTCAGGTGCTCGGTGAAGCCGAGTGCATCGGGCGAGCTCGACCAAGGATCGTCGGAGACGACACGTCGCGACCACCCCAGGTCGGTGTCGACGACGACACGCAGGCGGTTCGTCGACCGGTCCGACGCCGTCGATCCGGATGTGATCGATCGGGACGAATCCCATGGCGTGCAACCTCGCCGACCGTCGACGGTGACGATCCGATCGCCGGCAGGCCCCGTGAGGCCGAGGCTCACCAGGCCCGGCTCCCACGTCGAGAGGTCGAAGCGCTGACGGCTCGGCGGAGCGTCGGCGTCGTTGCTGATCTTCCTGGCGGGAACGAGTGGCTGCAGCGACCGGCCCGGCCGCCAGGCCCAGACACGGTTGATCGACTTCTCGACCTGGTTGACGACGATCGTTCCACGCGGCGTCACCGCGGTGCCATCGACGGCACTCGCGAAGGTGCGTGAGACGGTCCGCGGGGCGCGGCCGGCGATAGCTCGTCGATGCACTACGACGGGCCCATGTGCGCGCAGCTGCGTCGCCCAGACGATCCAGTTCTCTGCGATCTGGACATCTACGATGCGTGCCGCAGCGGGCAGACGGATCGGATTGCCCGTGATCGCGAGTGTCCTCGCCGAGGCCGTGTACTTCTTCGGAGCCGCGATCGTGCACACCTGCAGCGTTCTGGCCCGGCCGTCCGGGACTCGAACGACACCGACCAGAGATCGCTGCCGGTTGGTCCAGACCGGCGCGGTCCGCTGGTCGGGCGCGCTCACCTCGAAGTTCAGCAAGATGCCGGCGTCGGGTGTTTCGGTTGCGGCCGTCCGGCAGAGCGCAGTAGGCGAAGGTGCCGCACCCGCCGACGGCGGACCGATGAGGACCATCATGGCGACCGAGCCAGCGATGGTGAGACGAGCAACGCGTGGAGGCATGCGGGATTCCGACGGGAGATTCGCGAAAGCGCTCGACGTCCGCCCGAGAAGCCTCCGCCAAGGACGGAACAAGACACCGGATTGAACACCGGTGGATCCGGATAGGTGCGGCTGCCCGAAGAATCGCCCGGCGGTCCTTCTCGAACGTGCTGCGCGTTCGCGGCGCCGCCCCGTGTTCTAGCCTCGACCGGTGAAGAAGTTCGACCACGCAACGATCACCCTGCGCGCTGACGCGAGCCCGGGGAGCGAAGTGGTGTCCGAGGGGCCTGACCTCGACATGGCGAGCAACTACGGCGAGCGTTACGCCCTCGATGCCGCAGGAGACGAAGGGTATGAACTCGTGACCGTCATCCTCGACCCACTCGGGAACAAGATTCTGTACCTGAAGCGCGAGCACCGCGTGCCTTCCGCGGTCTGACCGCACATCTAGGGATCCACTGATCAACGGGGTGTTGGCGCGGCGGTGATGGTGGCAGGCCGAAGCGCGACGGGGTCCGCCCGGCAGGCGGTCCCGAGGCCC